>JBATTD010000311.1:0-20205 GCA_049670345.1 Ignavibacteriaceae bacterium | reverse complement strand
ATTGTTGCTCTCTCAGTTATTAATTCTGGTGAGAGACTCTTTTCATTTTCATTTCCAAGCGGGAAACTTGTATCAAGGTGAATTTTTGTGAATCCAGCCTTAACATATGACCTTATCTGATCTTCAGCTTTTTGCATTGCTGAATCTACTGATTCGGATTGCCATACATTCGGCCCAAGATGATCACCACCTAATAAGATTTTCTCTTTTTGATAATTAAATTCATCAGCAATCTGCCAAACATAATTTCTAAACATTTCAGGTGTCATACCTGAATAACCTCCAAACTGGTCTACCTGGTTGGAGGTTGATTCGATCAAAAGAGCATTATCATTGCTTTTAGCATTTAGCATTGCCGTCTCAAGTACAAACTTGTTGGATGAACAAATGGAGGTAATTCCCTTTGGTGTTCCTGATTTTTGATATTTTATTATATCCATTATCATTGTTTAAAATTTATTTGCTCTGATAATCTGGTATATGGGTAAAGATTTACTCCCTCTACAATCCTTGTTATCACTCCGCTCTTTGAGGGAGTATCTGGTTCGAATCCAAGATTTATTGATTTATAAAATCCTAAAACCTGAGCCGGCAGTACTGAGACTATGGTTAAGAACTCTTCATCTATAGATATATCATCGTTTGAGAATGCCAGCTCCGCATCAAGCTCAATATCCTTCAATTCAGATTCCATTACACCAATACGATACATTCCCTTGTTGCTAGATCTCAGGGAATTCACTAAATCTGTTTCATACTTTTGCACATACTTACTATTTGAGAAAATGTAAACGATGAGTGTGTGGTCATCAACAACAGCTCTTGGTCCGTGTCTGAATCCAAGGAATGTGTTATAAGTACAAATCACTCTGCCATCAGTTAGTTCCTGAAGTTTTAGATGAGATTCCTGCGCTATTCCCTGAAATATTCCCGATCCCAGAAATACAGCCCGCTTAAAGTCAAGCTTAGATATCTCTTCAAGAAGTGATAAATAATTTTCAATAAAGTAATTTCCATACTCACTTAACCTGTACACTTGCTTTTCCAAATTCACAATATCCTTTATCCTTGCAACCAGCAGACCTACCAAAAGCATTGATGTAAAACTACTGGTCATAGCAAGACTCTTATCATTTGTTTCGGGTGGAAGTATTACAGCATAATATTTATCATCACTTTCACCTAATCGTGCAAGATTCCCATCGGGACTACAAGTGATAATCAGGTGGAAAATATTTTCACCACATATTTCATTACCCAGTGTAACAGCTTTTATACTTTCCGGACTGTCGCCTGACCTTGCAAATGAAATGAGAAGTGTAATCCTATCTTTATCAAAATGTAACTCTGGATGAGTAACTAAGTCCGTTGTGGGAACCGCCTTTGTGTTAATACCTGTATGGCGTTGGTATGTTGTCTCAAGTACAGTTCCAATAAAAGCTGATGTACCTGCACCTGTTAGTATAACATTAATTTTTTCTTTTGAGTAAACCGGAGTTAGGAATTTTACTAATTGTTCTTTTTGTTTAAGGAGTAAGTTGTAGGTGTTAATCCATTGTTTGGGTTGATCTTGTATTTCCCTGGCTGTGTGATTTGCCCCTAATGTTTCTAGCTGCGCACTGGAAATCCCTAAATATTCCCTCGACATTCGATCAGCTCAATAGTTGTGTATAATTTTTTTATAAACTTATTTAATTTTTATTACATTGTCAAGTAATTTTAAAACCTTTTCTTAATGTAATTATTTATGACAAAAAGAAAGGTTTTGAAAGTTAAAATCATTTTGGGTATTGTATATTTAGAATTTTCTTAAAAAATAGATTGTATCTTGCATTTTTGCGATTGAATATTTACTTTTGTAATACTACTGTTTACCAAAAAACAAAAGGTTTTATACACTACTATGTCAAATGAAAGCTATTATGGAGGTAAAACAATCGAAAGACGAGCTAAAATTATAGAAATGTTAGAAAATGACGGACAGGTAAAGGTACACCGACTAAGTAGAATTTTTAATGTAAGCGAAGTTACCGTCCGAAACGATTTAGACCAACTTGAAAGTAAAGATTTACTTGTAAGGAGTAGAGGGGGCGCTTTGAAGATGAGTCGGGTTGGTATTGATTATCAGTTGTCCGTAAAATCAAGAAAGCATACTAACGAAAAACAACTTATCGGAGTCAAGGCCGCTGAGCTAATTAATGAAAACGATACAATTATTTTAGACTCCGGAACAACCACATTAGAGATAGCAAAGAATCTTTCACAATTTAAGAATTTAACTATAATTACAAATGCATTAAACATCGCTGGCCATCTGGTTAATTTGCCAAATTTTAAGCTAATTATTCCCGGCGGATCTTTAAGAAGAACTTCGCTCTCTCTGATTGGTGCAGCTGCTGAAGAAGGATTTAAACATTATTATTGCGACAAACTTTTTATTGGTGTTGATGGTATTGATAGTGTAAATGGAATATCTACACCAAATATGGAAGAAGCTCACCTTAACCGAATAATGATTGATGTGGCTAAGGAAATAATAGTGGTTACTGATTCAAGTAAGTTTTTTAGAAGAAGTTTTGCATTTATTGCACCTTTATCAAAAGTAAATACCATTATTACAGATAACAATATACCCGAAGATGAAAAGCTAAAAATTGAAAAAAGTGAAATTAATCTTCTCATTGTATAGATGTTGTAGTCTTATCTGGAAATAACACATCATCGATTGTGAAATTTTATGGAGGAAATCAAATGAAAATAGGTATCAGGATCTTGTCAAATATATTATTAATCTTTGCATGGTTTGTGTTCTTTGTTAGCTCCAATTTTGCACAGGAAAATAATGTTTTTAGAGTTGATGGTGTAAGAATAAGTATTGAATTTAATGATCAGCTACATAGTCGTATTATTTCTAGACTTAACAATAATGATCTAATATTAGGTGATTTTAATGAGTCTGAATATCTCACTTGTTCTGACGGAAAAAGAATTTCAGAGTTCCAACTAACTGAATTTAATCAAACCAATATTACTGATAGCATTAGTCAAGGTATAGAGTTTAATATTACAGGTATAAATAATAACTTTATTAAAAATCTATCAATTATCAGCTACGATAATTTCCCCACTTTTCTTTTCCTTAAAGTTAAATACACAAATATTAGTGATACTGATATAATTATTAATAAATGGACTGCCAATAATTATAAATTTGATGCAATGCGGAAAGATGATAGTTCACCTTATTATTGGTCTTATCAGCCGGGTTCGTATGGCTGGGAGAATCACTGGCTTCAAGAAATAAACAAAGGTTATGAAAGAGATAATTATTTGGGTATGAATAATATAGATTACGGAGGTGGAACACCAATACTGGACATATGGAGGCAAGATATAGGTTTAGCAATTGGTCATGTTGAATTAAAACCTAAATTTGTATCGCTTCCGACCACATTTAAAAAAGATACTGAAGCAGAAATTGCACTTAACTATTCCAAAGAGTTCACAATTAAACCAGGCGAAACCTTAAGTACATTTAGAACTTTTGTTTCTGTCCATAAGGGAGATTATTTTAGAACTTTGACTCAATTCAGTAAATTTATGGATTTGCAGGGTATCTCAATAAATACTTCATCCAAGTACGGATATGGAACTGAATGGTGCGGTTGGGGTTTTGAAGAAAAATTTACGATGGAACAATTTTTTGGTGCCCTGCCGATGGTAAAAAATCTAGGGATAGATTGGGTAACTTTGGACATGGGATGGGAAGATGCTGGTTACGGTGAATATATCCTGCCGGAACGAAGATTCCCAAACGGGGATGCAGATATGAAAAGCATTGTTGATAGTATACATTCCTTTGAGAAAAAGGCAAGATTATGGTGGATGCCTCTTTCTGTTTATCCTAAAACGGATTTATTTTCAGATCACCCCGAATTTATGATTTTTGATAAGAATCAATCACCAATTTACATTCATTTCTGGGAATCATTTATTCTTTGTCCGGCATATGATAAAGTACAAAAATTAACTAAAGATTTTGTTATTAGAGCTATAAGAGATTGGGGTTGGGATGGATTGAAGATTGATGGAAATCATCTCAATAGTGTGCCAGCTTGTTATACTCCTGAGCATAATCATGCTTACCCTGAAGAGTCAATAGAAAAATTACCCGAATTATTCAATTTAATTTATGAAACTGCAAAAAGTATTAATCCTGATGTCGTTATTCAAATTTGCCCATGCGGGACAAATCAATCATTTTACATTTTACCATATATGAATCAGACTGTATCTTCAGATCCTCATAATTCTTGGGATGTAAGAATAAAGGGAAAAACTTTAATTGGATTAACAAGAGGAAAAATTCCTTTTGCCGGTGATCATGTTGAATTAAGTGACAACATGAGTGATTTTGCTTCAACAGTTGGTATTGGTGGTGTAATTGCAACTAAATTTGTTTGGCCTGTTGGTTCACATGAAAATAAGGAAACCGGAGATATTTCTTTAGGTCCAGAAAAAGAAAAAAAATGGGCAAAGTGGTTACGCATATATAACGAAAACATGCTTTCAACCGGTAAATATCTGGGAGAATTGTATGACATTGGCTTCGATCGCCCTGAAACACATGCTATACAGAAAGATGATTTTATGTATTATGCTATTTATGCTGATAAGTTCGACGGCAACGTCGAACTAAGAGGATTGAAAAATAAAACTTATAAAATATTTGATTATGAAAATTCGAAAATCCTTGGAGATGTAACTGGTCCAATCTCTAAATTGCCTGTTAAATTTGAAAATCATCTTTTAATTAAGGCTGTACCAAAATAATTAAAAATCATCGGAGCAGATTTTATGAGGTCAAGAGCATGGTTAATTTATGCAATTACAGTAACTGTCCTATGGGGTGTATGGGGAGCACTGATCGAGATACCGGAAAAAGCAGGCTTTCCTGCAACATTAGGATATTCTGTTTGGGCTCTAACAATGATTCCTGTGACTCTAATTGCTCTAAAAAAAGTAAATTGGCAGTTAAACTATGATAAAAAATCAATAATATATGGCATGCTTGCGGGCTTACTGGGCTCGGGCGGTCAATTAATATTATTTCAAACATTACGAATTGGTCCGGCCTATATTGTATTTCCGATTATTTCGCTCTATCCAGTAGTTACAATTATACTATCCATTATTTTTTTAAAAGAAAGAGCTAGTATAAAGGCATGGATTGGTATTGTATTAGCATTAATTGCCATATTATTGCTTTCTTATGTCCCCCCAGAAAACTCAGCGACTGAAGGGCTATTATGGTTAATACTTGCGATTACAGTTTTTATAATGTGGGGAATACAAGCATACATTATTAAACTTGCCAGTTCAGGTATGAATTCAGAAAGTATAACTTTTTACACTATGTCTAGTGCAATTGTGTTAACACCAATAGCTTTTATGATGACAAATTTTTCAGAATACATTAACTGGGGTATGAGTGGTTCATTTGCTGCAATCATTATTCAATCTCTGAATGCAGTAGGATTTCTATTTTTCGCCTATGCAATAAAATACGGGAAAGCAATAATCGTTGTACCAATGATGTCATTAGCTCCAGTTATCACTGTAATAATTTCTCTTATTTTGTATTCAGTTATGCCACATACAATTGTAATGAGCGGTATGATTGTTGCCTTTATAGCAATTTATTTGATGGCAGAATAAATATGAAAAGGAGGATTATTTTATGAGAAAATTTGATAAGCTGAAAGAACGTGTGTGGAGATGTAATCTAGAATTAGTAAACCATAATCTTGTTATACATACTTTTGGGAATGTTAGTGGAATTGATAGAAAAGAAAGCGTCGTTGCAATAAAACCAAGTGGAATTCCTTACAATAAACTTAAGAAAGATGACATAGTACTGGTCGATTTGAATAATAGTATTGTCGAAGGTGAGTTAAAGCCTTCTATAGATACCAAGACTCATACACTCTTGTATAAAACATTCCCTCACATTGGAGGTATTGCTCATACACATTCAACATATGCAACAGCTTGGGCTCAAGCTAACAAACCGATTCCTTGTTTGGGTACAACCCATGCTGATTTTATTCAAAGTCAAATACCATGCACAGATGAACTTTCTATAGAACAGATCAAAGGTGACTACGAAATTGAGACTGGGAATCAAATTATTAAAAAAATCTCAAATAATTCTCCTTTAGATATTCAAATGATTCTTGTTAGTGGGCATGGCCCTTTTTCTTGGGGAAAATCCCCCGAGGAGGCTTTGACAAATACGATTGTTTTGGAGGAAATAGCAAAAATTACTTTGCTTACTCTCAATATAAATCCTAATATAGCGAGTTTGAATAGACACATTCTTGATAAACATTATCACCGCAAACACGGTAAAAATGCTTACTACGGTCAAAATTAATAACAACTAAGGGAAAAACAATATGCAAATAATTACACCTAAAGAACTTTATAAATGGTGTAAAATTCCTGTAGACCAATTAGAGCAGAATCCACAAACAAAAATACCATTTAGAATTTGCAATGATTCTGCAGATATGAGTACAATGATGGCACGCGAACTTGTCGATGAAATCAAATTAAATAATGAAAAAGGGAAATCAACCCGTGCTATAATACCTTGTGGACCCAGCGGCTGGTATAAACCATTCGTGGATATAGTAAATAAAGAAAGAGTTTATTTGAAATATCTTGAGGTGTTCCATATGGATGAATGCTTAGATTGGCAAGGCTGTGAACTTCCAAGAGCTCATCCCTACTCATTCAGGGGATTCATGGAGCAATATTTTTATAATCCCATTGATGAAAAATTATCCGTACCAATAGAAAATCGTAATTGGTTAAACGCCAGCAATGTTGAATATATAAAACAAAAAATTTGGGAGGCCCCAATAGATATTACATATGGCGGATGGGGTCAAGATGGGCATATAGCATATAACCAAACAAGGCGTCATCCATATATTCACGTTACACTTGATGACTTGCGCAATTCTACTATAAGGGTACAAGAGAACAATATTGATACAATCCTCGCTCTTGCAAACAGGACTTTTGGTGCGGCTTATCAATTTGTTCCTCCAATGTCTGTTACCCTGGGAATTAAGGAATGTCTGTCAGCAAAAAAAGTAAGATTATTCAGCGATACTGGTTCATGGAAACAAACAGCTTTTAGAGTTGCAATTTTTGGACCGCTCACACCTGAATATCCTATAACATTATTACAAGAACATCCAGATGCATTATTGACTGCTACATATGAAACAGCATCACACCCTATTAGTCAACATCCGGAATGGGATTTTGGATTCAATAAATAAAATGCAATCCGTTCTGATATTATGAAAGTGGCCTCTATATGAAATCTTTAAATGTTGACATTAGCAAGTGCAGCTACAAAGTTATGATAGGCACCGGTGGAATTGGTTCTGGAAAATTTTTCCGTCTTAATGGTAATCATACTCTAGGAAGAGAAGAAAGTCGCAGTGGATATATATTAGATCGAAATGATTATTGTAAACTTCACATTATTTCCCATTATGTAAAGTATCTTCTTGGAGATGATTTTACTGTAGTTCCCATAGGAAATATTGGGAATGACGATGTTGGAATAAGATTATTACAAGAAATGAATGAAATAGGTTTAATTACATCATATGTAAAAACAGAAACTAATAAACCAACTTTATTTTCTTTTTGTTTCCTCTATCCGGATAATAGCGGAGGCAATATGACAACTGATAATTCTGCGAGCTCCGCTGTAGATGAATGCTCTGTTATGAACGCTAAAATTGAATTTACAAATTATGCCGGCAAAGGAATCGTTTTAGCAGCACCAGAAGTGCCGCTCAAAGCCAGGGAAGAATTATTAAAATATGGCACTCATCATAATTTCTATCGTGTGGCATCTTTCACTTCCGAGGAGATGGAAAGTGTCATGAATTCATTAATACTTAAAGATGTTGATTTACTCGCTATCAATCTTGATGAGGCTGCACATGCTGCCAATTTAGATCCCGAAAAGACGGATCCTATGACTATCGTTAATAAATCTATGGCTGCTTTCAGACGTATCAATCCAAATATTATTATATCTATCACACATGGGAAATCGGGAAGTTGGATCTTGAATGATTTGGATATTTCTCACTTACCTTCTCTTGATCTTGATGTAATAAATACAGCTGGAGCAGGCGATGCATTTCTTTCTGGATTAATAGCTGGTATTGTTGCCGGATTATCTTTAAAAGAGTCTCAACAACTTGGTACTTTAGTCGGCGGAGCTTCGGTCACCTCTCCTCATACTATTAATAAAGAAATTGACAGAAAGATTTTAAATGAACTAGCAAAAAAGGCACTCTTTACTATTTCAAAAAATATACATACTCTTTTGGAGGTATAAATGAGCATTATTATGAGAATAATTCAGCAGTTCGATGCTGCAAAAGAAAAAGAATTCATGGATTTGGAAAAGAAGTTTGCTGAGCTGGAAATGAATCGGGAGGATTATCCTAAAGGGAAACGATTACAACCTATTTCAGCAACTGATCCTTGCAATACTCTAATTTGGGAACATGAATTTCCCGACATTGAAGCGGCATATAAAACTTTAGATTTCTTCAGCGGCGATGATTCGCACGAGGAATTGCTAGTACAACAACTGCCATTTTTTAAACAAGCTAAAATTGAATTTTATAAAAAACTTAATTTTTGACGGATCCTTAAATTTTTATAATTATCAAACTTGTTAATCAATAAGGAGATATTATTGTGAAATATAAAAATCATTTTATAAATATCCCCACTCTGTATCTTCCTCTCTTTTGTTTTTTATTTGTCGTTATATCTTTTAATGGATGTCAGCAGAATAATTACAAAATGGAAGATTTCTATAAAGTAGAGAAAATCGATGCTCATGTTCATTTGAATTCAATTAATTCTTCCTGGATTGAATTAGCAAAAGAAGATAATTTCAAACTTTTATCTATCAATGTTCACTATTCAGATTTCAATCCTGTAGAAGAACAGTATGCATTTTCATTAAAACATTCTAAAGAAGATCCCACTGTATTTACTTTCGCATCAACTTTTCATATGTCAGGCTGGGATGACCCAAATTGGGTTGATAAAGTTATTAGTCATTTAGACTCTACATTTAGTGAAGGGGCAGTTGCAGTTAAAATATGGAAAAATATCGGAATGGAATTTAGGGATAAAGACGGGAATCTAGTCATGATCGACAATCCGAGATTTGATCCGATATTTAATCATATAAAAGAAAAGGGTATTGTTCTTATAGGACATTTAGGTGAACCAAAAGATTGCTGGCTTCCTGTTGATCAAATGATAAATAATGATTCCAAGGAATATTTTACGAATCATCCTCAATATCATATGTACCTGCATCCTGATTTGCCATCTTATGAAGACCAGATTAATGCACGTAATAAAATGTTAGATAAACATAAAGATATTTCATTTATGGGTGCCCATACGGGAAGTCTGGAATGGAGTCTGGTTGAGCTTGAAAATTTTTTTGATAATTATGAGAATGCAGTGGTAGACTTGGGGGCAAGAATGGGTTACATGCAGTATCATGCAGCAACTGATTGGGAAAATACTCGCAATTTTTGTATCAAGTATAGTGATCGAATTTTATATGCAACAGATAATGTTCAGGAATCAAGCGGCGATCCTAAAGTTTTTAAAGAGGAAGCACATAAAAAGTGGATAACCGATTGGAAATTTTTAACCACAGACTCAACTATGCATTCTAAGGATATAGATCTGCCATTCAAAGGTTTAGCATTACCTAAAAATGTGATTGATAAAATTTACAGGGAAAATGCTGTTCAGCTTTTTCAGAAAGCATGGAGATAATAATAATATTTAATTCCGGCAGACTTCATAACTTGTCTGAATTAAAAGTAACTGGATAAGAAATCAAAATACATTATTGAGGAACAAAGAGTTATAAATCATCTAATAAATTAGAGTTATCTAAATATCTAAATTAAAGGATATTTTTATGCCTAAACTGGACCATATTGCACTGGAAGTTTCAGACATTGATAAGTCTATTGAATTTTATACAAGTAAATTAGGCTTTTCTTTTATATCTAGAGCTATTGATGAAAAAGAACATGAGGAATATTGCTACTTAGAATCGAATGGATTCTATTTAGAATTACTGAATGACATTGAGAAAAATAAACCAAACAAAAGAGAAATTGAACGTCCATATTGTCCACATGTATGTTTTGCAACAGATGATATGGAAAAAACAATTAAAGATCTTCAATCGAAAAACATAAAAATTATTCATGGTCCGCTCGTCATTAAAGATGAGGCAACATGGGTATATTTTGCGGATCCTGATTTAAACGTCCTTGAGTACATCCAGAGGTATTAAAAATATCGTATTGATAAACCAACTCATAAATGATTCATAAATCTCAAATAAAAATGAAAAAGAATAATTCATGTTATTACAGCAATTGAATTCACTTCGGATTTTTTTTACTAAGTATAATTTATAGAGAAATTTCTTTAACTGTTTTATAAAGTTTCCGATATATATCGAACCTTTCGTCATACCATTTTTTATTTCCAGGATGGGGATATACAGTTGATAACGGTGTAACCCATTTGTTAGCCAACTCACTGATATCTCTCTTCTGATCAGCAGCGCATGCAAGCATAGCAGCCCCAAAACACCCAGCCTCTTTTATGTTAAGAGCTGTTATTTTTTTATTCATTACATTCGCTTTAAGCTGCGTCCAGATAGCTGATTTTGCTCCTCCGCCAACGGCCCGTAATTCAGTAATTTTATAACCGGAATTTTCAAGAATTTCTAAGTTAAGACGCATCTCAAAAGACACACCTTCTAAAAGCGCTCTAATAAATTCTCCGCGGTGTGTAGAGAGCTGTAACCCAAATATTGCTCCTTTTGTTTTTGTATCAAAATATGGTGTCCCCGAAGGGGTGAAGTAAGGGAGAACCAACAGACTTGAAGGTTTAGTCCCTGCAGCATTCAACAAAAGATCATAGGCATCAATTCCATCAAGTTTGGCTTTAGCCACTTCCACAGCTCCAAATTCATCTCTGAACCATTTTAATATATTACCGCCGGTTAAGTTGAATGCAACTGTAGTATAAACATCTTTAATTGTGTAGTCATAAGTGCAGAGATTATTACTTTTCAGTTCTTCAGAAAAGATAGGATTCTTAAAAATAGGAGTAATACATTCTACCGTACCAGTTGCATACATAGCAATGCCCTCTTCTGTCACTCCTGCACCAAGCGCACTGCATGGTTGATCATGACCTCCTGTAACCACAAAAGTATCAATGGATAATCCTAAATTGCTTGCAATTTTTGCATTCACTTTACCAATTACTTTTCCCGATGGCGTAGGTTTTGCCAACTGCACTTGAGAAAGTTCAATCTCATTCAGAATTTCAGAATTCCATTGGTGTTTTCTAACATCAAATAACATAGTACGACCTGCTAGGGACCAGCTTATTTTAGGATCAATACCAAGCCTAAATTGAAGTAAATCTTCAAAGCATAAAAAATATTTTGTTCTTTTCCATAAATCCGGACTATTATCTTTGAACCACAGAAGCTTGAATAAGGTAAACATAGGATGGGCAGTATGTCCTGTAATTTTATAAAGTTTTTCTTCACTGAATTTTTCCAAGAATTTATTTAAATAAGGCTGAGAGCGTAAATCCGATGAAACCATTGCATGGCAAAGCGTTTCGTCATTAAATCCAATTGCAGTAAATGCCTCACCCTGGCTCGTAATTCCCAATCCTTTTATTGAATTGGGTTCAACGTTCAGCGAACATTCTTTTATTACTTCAAAACATTTTTCTATAACTTCATCGGAATTAAGTTCAGCCCCACTGCCATCTGAGAAAATAATATCGTATTCACGATTAGCTATTACAAGCTGTTGTCCGTTACTATCAAATACTACGGCTTTACAACAGCTTGTTCCTATATCGACTCCCATATAATTCATCTATATACCCTCGTTTATTCGATCACGAACAACTTATTTTCTTAAAACATACCATGTGTTGAGATAATTTGTAATAATATTTTTCATTTTCTGGAAAACCAGTTCTTGACGATATGTTGTTGTATAACAATCAATAGATAGTGGGCTTTTATAGTCTGCCTTCTTCCCGAGTAATTCTTCCGAAAGAAATTCTTTTGCTTTTTCGGGACCTACAACTTTTGAAGCATTCGTAAGCATATCTTTAAAAAGTATTGGGGAAGAATCTCTTTCAAGAGCAGTCCAAATGTTCACTTTGCAAATCCCGTCATCAAAAAGTTTCGCTATTTTTTCTGTTGATACAGACGAAGTTCCATGTAAACAAAGATGTGTACCTATTCGCTCTTTAATCCGGCGCGCTAAATCGCCTCGATATTGTAATGCTGATGCATTTGCACGATGTTCTGTTCCAAGGTTTGCAACAACAATATCTATTCCTGTTTGATTATAATATTTTTCAGCCATCTCCGGTGTTGTTAAATCATTTTTCTCTGATCCTGCAGAAGAAATTTCATCACAAGCTCCTTCAATAACTATTGTCTCTTTATTCTTCCTAACAAAAGCAGCTGTTTTATCTATGTTTTGTTCTAACGGTAATGTTGAAGCATCATACATTATTGAAGAAAATTGATTCATACTCCAGTCTAAAAGCTCTTTATCATCATCCCACTGAATATGATCTAAGTGAATCATTACTTTAAGTTTTCCATACTGAAATTCAGGAGATGCGAGTACCGAAAGGTCCGAAAGGAAAAGGCGAAGCCCTATATCCCATTTTCTTGTTTGTGTGTAATAAACTGACTGAGGACGATGGGAATAATTATTTGTTATACCAATAATGATAGGAAGATCTTCAATACCAACTATTTTTCCATAT
Source organism: Ignavibacteriaceae bacterium (assembly GCA_049670345.1). Taxonomy (GTDB): domain Bacteria; phylum Bacteroidota; class Ignavibacteria; order Ignavibacteriales; family Ignavibacteriaceae; genus BMS3ABIN03. The sequence goes on along the minus strand of JBATTD010000311.1, from coordinate 7,227 downwards.
TCTTTAACGGCTTCTAGAATAGCTTCGGTTGTAGTTAAGTTTTCGACATTGAAAGTTGGCAAAACCCATTTACGATCGTGGGCTTCATCAAATACATCAAGCACATGTTTACGATCGAATATTAACGACATACTTTACTCTTTTAACAGTTTAAAAAAAATAAGTGCAATAAAAATTATTACTAGTATAAATCCCAACGAATTTTCCATGTAAATGTTTCACCAGGTGAAACAGATAGACAAGTTCCGTTTTTATAGTTGTCCATTAGAGCACTGTTTAATCCGGGTATAGGTTCAAAGGCGCATTCATTTCGGCGACAACCATCCTCATCAGGATAAGCTGAGTTATTCCACCAGATTCCAATACTTGGAAATTTTTCTTGGGAAAAAAAAACTTTGAGATGAAGGCCATTTTTGTATGTCCAACTCATTTCACTGCCATCAATTTTCTGAAGGAATAACATATTAGCGCTGCCAACTTTTTGGCTTAATAAATATTTTTTTACAGCTTCGGGATTGTTTAATTCCGCCATAATTTGATCACTTATAGCGTTATAAAGAGATTTGAAATTAGGCAACTCAAAATCAACAACTTCATCTAATGACATAAGAGGGTGCATAACATGCTGGAATGGTAAAGTTTTATGGCCCTCATTTATAACGTCAAACTTCCATATAATCCCGTTTTTGCTAAAATTCATTTCCCGTCTGAAAATTACAGGTAGCGCTTTACTTTTTATAGTAAAAATCAGGCTATCTGGTTTTGAAATTGTATCCCAACATAGCCAGCATATTTCCCCATGGTCGGGTATATTCCATTCTTTGCCAGGATATTTGGAAACGTCTACAGAAGGGAAACAGTCATCATATCCATAAACCGGGCGGGTTTCATATTCTCCGTAATCTGTTGACGGAGGGCGGAATGATTCCGGCTCGGTAGTCAAAAGATCATAATTTTCAAAAGACACTCTAACTAATCTGGCTCCGTCTTCTGTTGTATATTCCACTAACCATTTATCAGATCGGAATATCTCCTTTTTCATGATAGGGATATCTCCTATATTAAAATTTTTTATATGTATTATTAATAAAATTATCCGTAGCAAGCGTCTGTCTTTGTTGTTTGGCAGAAGGAGCTACGGAAAATTCAGAAGTTTTATTTTTCGCAGGAGGCGAATAAAATTAACCTTATAAGCTTAGATGTAAAAGTCTTATAACGCTATGGCTTTAATACCTGTTAATTCACAAAAAGCTACAAGTTCATCATAAAGATGACTGCCGTATCCAAGCACTGCATATTCATTGTTCCATGCTTCTAAGAGTTTATCAATATCACAATGGGCAGTTACAAATGCATGTGGCCAGAAAGGAATGCCGCATTCAACTTTTCTTTTTTCTAATTCTTTTTTTGGCGGCTCAAAAACCGTACAGCGTGTAACAACCATTTCAAATTCGCCATTATTTCTGCCTAATCTTGCTAAAACACCCTCACCAGGTTTACAAACAAGTTTAATAGATAAACCTCCTGCTTCACCTTCTGTTGGAATACCGTGTTCCGCAAATCCAGCCGGGCCCAATTTACCAGCAAGTGAGGGAGGACAAGCACCATCGCCGATAATTTTAATTTCATTGTTCGATTTATCTATGTGCTGTAGATCTCCGTAATAAACCGGTTCTGCACTTAAATCGGTAAGAAGTTTAACGGTCATTGCTGTATTAAAATCGCTAAGAGTTGAAGTTCCTATTCCACTATTTAGTATCATACTTTGAGCAAAGCAGGTTGCACTGTATTGATCGCCTAATCCTGGGAATGATTGTATTGTATAAAAATTCCAATTTTCTTTCTTAACAATTTTCTTAATCGCAATATACAAACGAATCGAACGTTCTGAGGTATCATCTTCAGGTATAGTTTCTGCAAAAAATGCTTGTATTCCTTTTCTTGCTTTCTTTATTTCATCAGCAGTTACTATATTTGCCGTATTTATAAGATCACTTGTATCTCTCGAGTCTATATCTATACCGAAAACTTTCATCCACTGCGAAGGGTCAGCAACACCGCAAGTCTGTCCCATACCACGGCCGCCAAATGTTCCAATGGTGCTCATGTTTAAAGTATTTTTTTCATGGCTGGCACGGCAATAGGAAACAATTCTAATTATTTCTTTTGGATCTTCATAGCTACCATATACAAAACGATGGTTAATGCCAACTTCTTTGAGAGCACCGTGCATAACTAATCCGCCCACAGGTCTCCAGCCTTGAGAACCAGAGTTGGTCCAAAAAACTATACCTTTACCTGATGTGGCGAAATCTCTTATAGAGGCAATTAAATGAGCAGCCCATACCCAGGTACCTGAAAAGAGAATTACCGCATCAATATCATCCATTTTTTTAAATTTTGCGAAGCATTCTTTAGCCTCTTTTTTTGATGCAATAATTAAATCGTGCTCTACCAATACTAGTCCTGCATCTTTTAATGCTTTCTTAGCATTTTTTACAAGCTTATCATCAACGAAAGGAGTTCCCAATGGATCCTTAAGACCGTCTTTATGAACTCCGTATACAATAAATCCTACTTTAGATTTAATCATTTGACACTCCTAATAAAATTAAATTGTGATTGTTTGACCTTTATTTTTGAACACATAAAAACTCTTTATTTAATTATTTATCTCTATTGCTTCTATTAATTTGAATTGTTCAAATGACGCTTTTACCTTATTCTCAGAACTTGATATAACTCCCATATCAATATCATTTACATAATCCTTTAATTTATAATTCTTATTATTATCTAATCCACGTAGTTCTAAATTGCCATCAAACTCTTTTGCATAAAACGCGTAATATAATGTGTCACCTTTTTGAATAACGTGTGCTTCCGGGCGGTCATAACCAATATCATATAACCTACCAAGATAATTACCTTTCGGAAGCATCTTATCATTATATATACCGATCCATTTTTTCCACTCTTTTTCTTTCTGAGGGGTTAATCCTATATTGCCGGTTTCAACATTCATATGAGCAGCTTCGGGCCAAATGAATTTGGTTCCAACAACACCGCCAATTCCAACTGTTGAGGCAAAATCACTTTTCCCATCACTTAACTCTACATGATCTCCATAATAGGCAACCTTAGAGCCACTGAGAGCTTTTATTGTTTTTCCTTTTAACCGTATTTGCCATGAACTTTGCGGATCAGATGCAACAGTTTGGTTCATGTATGGTAAATTATAAAAAGAATAATTGGTACCGCATGGACATATTTCTATAACTGCATCTGCTTTAATACTAAGCGCTGTTTCATATATCATTTTAAAAAATCCGGGTAGTGCTTCAACTGATTCCTCAGGATAAGCATGATGATGTTCGGTATTATAGCAAGGAGGCACAGAATTTAGGTGATTTCCATCTATCTTAAATCCATCATATCCCCAATCTTTCAATGCTCTAATAACAAAATTACGTGTACGCTTTATTACTTCTTCATATGCAGGGCACATAAAATATGATTTGAAAAATTCAATATTAACCGGATTATTATTTTTGTCTAATAAAACATTTTGCGGGCTTTCTTTATATAAATCAGTGCCGGGTTCTACCGATATAGGCATCCACCATAGTTTTGCTTTAGCACCAAGAGTATGAACGCTATCCACAAATACTTTCATACCTGCATCACCATTAGGGAAAATATCTTTGTTAAGAAGCTCATCCCCAACGCCTGTATCCCAACCATAATCCAGTACAACCCAATCAATTCCTAATTCCTTAACTTTTGGGAATGTTTCATATATTTGCTTTAGCGTAAATCCCTTTTCATAGCCCCAAGAACACCAAATTGTCTCATATGCTGTTTCAGGTGCTTCTTTAAATTCAATACCTTGGTCAACCATAAATCTGTTATACTCTGATAAGGTTTGAAAATGATCTCCTTGATGAACGGATACGAATGTTTTAAAAGTAGATAAAGTCTCTTTGGGGTGTAAAATTTTTGAACTTTTATAAGTTACTGCTATGCTAGCTTCGTTATCGGTCTGCATTGAAACCGGAAGTGAAACTAATTTAGGAACCAGTTCAACATGACCTACAGCTAATCCAACGTCACGACGCCATACATCAACTACAGGTGTGCCGCCACCGTAGTCAATATGATTCATCCCCATATAATTTTCTAATACAAATCCTTTCTTTATGGGTTGGATCCAATTATGCGCCCATCCATAAGAGCCCGGCAAATAAGACCAAAATGCCATTGTATCACCCACCATATGCATCGCTTTTATAGCATAATTATTATTTGTCCAACTATCAACATTTATATCGCTGCGGCTTACATTTTCATACATTACCCTCATAAACAGCATTGTTGGAAATTCATTATAGCTTGTAATTAATACAATTTTTTTTAGAAGCTTTGAGGAAGCAATTATTTTGTATTGTTTTCCTTTTCCTACTTCATCTTCGATTAGGGAATTAGAATAACTATCTAGTATAAAATCCTTAATAATTTTTCCATCAACCTCAACAAATTCTGAAGGTCTAAAATCACTAAGGATAATAGTTTGATCATTAATTTTGGATAATACACGGCTATAGAGTTGATCATTGAACTCAATGCTTATCTGATCACCGTCAACTTTCAGGATTTCGGAATGTTGAGATAATATTAAAGTCGTATCTATTAGCAGCAATAAAAATGAAAAATAAACAATTTTTTTAGGCATTTTCTATCCCTTTGTTTGTTCTTCCTTGACAACCAAGTAAAATCAAAAGTATAATTAATCTTAAACGTTTTATATCTTTCATTAAAAACCTCATCAAATAGTTTTATGCTACCTGCTCTACATATTTCTTCCATTCATCAGTTGTGCGAAATGCACATTGGGGTAATTTAAAGTTATATTTTTCAAAACATTCCTCTGCTTTTATTAAGTGCATTGATTTCAGACTTTTTATGACTTATAACTCCACTACTTTTTTGTATTTGTTTGACTCAAGTGCCGCAGTGAAAATCAGATGTGACTGATGTGTCTCTTTAGGAGTTGCACAACCAAATTCCCCCAAAACCGATGTTGATAATTCTTCAATAAATGCCGCCCACATTTGTAAGATGGCATCTGTAAATCCGAATTCAAATATGCCCCCAGTAATGCACGGATAAATTGTTTCATATCCAAGGTCTTCTCGTCGCCATTCCTGCGAATCACCAGGTTTATATTTCATAGTCATCAAAGTCTTTGGATATTTAGTTGAGTAAGAAATGCATTTGTGCGTTCCTTTAATCTCTATATACCAGGTATCGATTTCTCCAGGAGCGATTCTGTAAGTTTTACAATTCATAGGAAAAGTCTGACCACCTTCTGTTTCCACATCGCAATTAAGAATTGCATTATCCCATGTTTCACAGGGAACAGAATTACCTTTACCATCAGGTCGTTCAGTCATAAGATTTGAAAGTTGAGCATATACTCTTTTGGGCATCCATCCCATTCGCAAAGGCAGATGAAATACGTGCAAACCCAGATCCCCCATACAGCCATATTCACCGTTTATATTAACCATCCTTTTCCAATTTATCACTTTATCGGGATTGATATCACTACTGTGAAGAAAACCCACATTGACTTCTATAATCTTGCCGAATTCATTATCGCGAATAGCTTTAACAACTCTTTGAGCGCCAGGATAATAAGGAAATTCTGAAGAACTGCGAACTAAAACATCCGGTTGCTTTGCGATCTCAGCAAGAATTGCTTCATTCGCTGTCTTGTCAATTCCAAAAGGTTTTTCTCCCAAAAGATGCTTGCCGGCTCTAATAATGTCAATATAAATATCCTTATGGAAAGAATGAGGAACTGCACAATATATTGCATCCACATCATCATTTGCTAGGAGTTCTAAATGATCTGTGGTGGTCATAGATATTGAACTAAAATTCAGAGTATACCAGTCAAATAGATCTTTGTTTTTATCACAAATTGCAATAATTTCTGGTTTGGCAGATTGATCTAGAAGATGACACCAGCGTGCAGCTGCACTAGCGAATTCCCGGCCCATCAAACCGCAACCGATTATTCCAAATTTAAATTTTTGCATGACCTAATCCAATATTTTCAATGCTTTTTCAACACTCGCATCTTCATGAACAATAGCCATAAAAGCTTCAGTAATTTCTTTTGGCTTAGAATGTTGAATTATATTACGACCATATACAATTCCTCTGGCGCCTTGTTTCATAAGCTCGACGGTCCTGGTAAAAATTTCCTCTTCAGAGGCTTTGCCTCCCCCTCTAACCAAAATTGGAACTCTGGAAGAACGTACAACTTTATTATATTCTGTAGGATCATCGCTTGGATCTGCTTTTATTATATCAGCGCCTAATTCGACAGATTGACGCACTAAAGGTATAATCTTTTTTATATCACCATCAACCATATATCCACCGGCAATTTCATTATTCTGCATAACCAAAGGTTCCACCATTAAAGGCATACCAAAATGATCGCAAACAGGTTTTAATTTACAGATATTATCTACACATTGTTTATGAAGTTCTGATTCCCCAGGCAATTGCAGAAGATTGACCACAATACAACTTGCATCCAGCATAATTGCCTGTTCAACTGCATCCTCTATAAGTGCACTGTAGAGAAAATCAGGTATCTTTTTACCGTAACAATTTGCTATATCCGTCCGCAACACTAAGGAAGGCTTTTCTTTTCCTGGCATACTTTGTAAAACTTCCGCCTGACCTATTGTTAATTGTATTGCATCTGGATTAGCTGCAGCAATTGTTTTAACAGCTTCAGTTATATCCTCAATTCCCTGTAGGAAACTGTATTCATTAAAAAATCCATGATCAATTGCTACATCAAAGCAATTACCCGACTTATTAAAAAGCCTGTTTAAACGTGCTTGTTTTTTATCCATTCTTAAAACTCCTGAAATAATTTGTTAATGGCAGGTTAAAACTGAATAGTAACAAAACATCTGTGATGCTAATCTAGTTTTAAATTGCACTTTCTCGTTTAAATCTTTTTTTTGATAGTCAAAGTATTGGATTATTCAGTAGAATTCATCATGTTTTTATAATTAGTATTTAAGATAATTAAATTACGTTTTCTTGCAAAACACTTTCGTATACTTTTATTTATTTAATTATTTTATAATTTCATAATGATATATAAGTAACTCAAATATATTATTCCAGCATTAAAAA
>JBATTD010000310.1:0-4117 GCA_049670345.1 Ignavibacteriaceae bacterium | reverse complement strand
AGTTAGGATTAAGCACTGGCAGAAAAACGAAAACCGGTTATTCAACCGATGCGCGCGCTCTTGAATATTTAAAAGGGCAGCATGATATAATTGAGATGATACTTGATTACAGACAAGCAGCAAAATTAAAATCAACGTACGCCGATGCATTGCCAAAACTCATCAATCCAAAAACCGGCAGAATACACACAAGCTTTAATCAGACAATAGCATCCACCGGAAGATTATCAAGCATCGATCCCAATTTGCAAAATATTCCCATAAGAACTGATATGGGAAAAGAAATTAGAAGAGCATTTGTACCGAGAGATAAAGAACATATTATTTTAAGTGCAGATTACAGCCAGATTGAACTAAGAATAATGGCATCGATTTGCGGCGATGAAGGATTAACCAAAGCATTCAAAAAAGGCGAAGACATTCACCGAAACACTGCAGCGCTTGTGTTTATGGTTAATCCGGAAGATGTTACAGAAGATATGAGACGTAAAGCAAAAGAAGTTAATTTTGGAATTCTTTACGGCATCGGTCCTTTTGGATTAAAAACAAGATTGGGTGTTACACAATCTCATGCGAAGGAAATTATAGAAACTTACTTCAATACTTTTAAACGTGTTAAAGAGTTTATGGATAACTCAGTTTTAAACGCACGTGAAAAAGGATATGCAGAAACTTTAATGGGAAGAAGAAGATTTTTAAGAAACATAAACAGTAATAACCGTGTTGTACGTCAGTTTGAAGAAAGAGTAGCAATTAACATGCCCATCCAGGGTTCAGCAGCAGATATGATTAAGCTTGCAATGATAAAAATCTATAAAGAATTGGAAAAGAGAAAAGCAAATACAAAAATGGTTTTACAAGTACATGATGAATTGGTTTTTGATGCCCACAAAGATGAAGTTGATGAATTGCTTCCGATGATCAAAAACAAAATGGAAACCGCTATGCCGTTAAATGTTCCTGTAGTAGCTGATGTGGGTATTGGAGATAACTGGCTGGATGCGCATTGAAATACAGCTCAGTTGGTTATGCTGACGGAACGGATTGACTGAATAATCTTTTACCCAAATGGAAGAATATTTTCTTCTCCTTCCAACTGGAATAGTAATGAGAAAAGATTGATAGAGATGAAAATTAATAAAATAGCGATAAATAAAATCCTGCTAATCAAACCACGTGGAATTGGTGATATTGTTCTGTCTACAATCGTTCTTGATAATCTGAGTTCCCGCTTCCCTGTTGCTGAGATTCATTATCTTGTTGAAGAATTTGCAAAGCAATCAGTTGAAAATAATCCGCTAATTAAAAAAATTCACACAATGCAAAAAACTGAATTTGCATATTTTGTTGCGCGAAGAATCAGAAAAGATAAATATGACTTGATTATTGATATGTGGTCTAATCCGCGAAGTGCACAGATAACGTTTCTGTCTGGTGCTAAATATCGTTTGGGATATTCGTACAGGGGAAGACGATATGCTTACAACATAAAAGCAAATGCAGGCAGGGGTGATGTACATTCAGCAGAACATAATCTCGAATTGCTTAAAGCGATCGATGTTCCTATAACATCAAAAAATATTCATTATCATATAAATAAAAACTCGCAGGAAAAAGCAGACAGGTTTACCAAAGAATTAAAATTAATTAACAAAAACATAATTGGTATAATTCCTTCGGGTGGATGGGAATCAAAAAGATGTGATGCTGAAAAGTGGATTGAAATATGCAGAGAACTCATCAATAAATTTGATGTCTCTCTTTTACTCCTATGGGGTCCTGGTGATGAAAGGGATGTTGAGAAAATAAAAAGTGAATTGAAGGATGATATTGTTGTTTCTCATGAAACTGATGTAGATGAAATGGCAGCATTAATTAATAATTGTGATGTGATAATTGCAAATGATTCCGGTCCTATGCACATTGCTGCTGCACTTAATGTTCCAACGCTTGGGTTGTTTGGTCCAACCGATCCTGAAAAACATGGACCTTACAGTGCAAATTCTGATTATATCATTAGAGAAGATTTACACTGTATAATTTGTAATAAACTCGCCTGCCCTTACAATCACGAATGTATGAAAGAACTACAAGCGGATGAAGTAATGCTAAAGGTGGAACAGCTTGGGAGAAGCTTTCTTAAGAGGAAGTGATATTAAACAGATTTTAGAGCGGATACTAAAAAATTATCAAGGTCTGTTACATAGTTTTCGTTAGTAAAATTGTTCAGTACTTTCTCTTGCGCGTTCTTAACAAATTTTTCAGCCAATTGTTTATCCCCGGTTAATTTAATTATTCCATTTAATAATTCATCAGGATTTTCAGGTTCAAACAGAATCCCGTTCTCTCCGTTAATAATAAACTCATTTGTACCGGGTATGTTTGTAGCTATTATCGGAAGTTTTGCTGCAGCAGCTTCCAGCAAGGCCAAAGAAAAACCCTCCGAACGCGAAGGCAGTAAAAAAATATCCATTGCCTTATAATACTCCCAAATGTTTTCAACATAACCTGGCATAATTATCTTTTCTTTGGGAATCTTAAACTCCTTTGCATAATTCAAGACGTTCTGTTTGTCTGATTCCGGAATTCCTACAAGCAGCAAAGTTAACTTATCATCCAATTTTGAAAATGTATTAAATAAAATATCAAATCCTTTTCGTTCCTTATGAAACCAGGTCGATAATCCAAGAACAATTTTTCCGCTTAAATTAAAATTCTGTCTTACCAGCTCACCACTAATTTCATTGATGTTTTTGGGAATCGGAATTCCATTGTATATAACACTCACCTTATTTTTTTTAATACCTGATGAAATGAGACTGTTTGCAACCCCTTTACTGCAAGCTATTAAATGATCGAAAAATTTGTTATACAGGAAAGGACCAATAATCGGAGTACTTTTTGTAACATTATGTCTGTATCCAATGTTTAAAAATTGCTTGCGGTATTTTCGCTTTAGTTTCATCCCAACTTTTCTATCAAGAGAGTGATGCGAAATTAAAACCTGAGGTTTTAAACCTGCAAATAATTGGTCAGTTTCATTAAAAATAGATTTAAATTTTTTAGTTGTATCAATTGCAAAAACCTTCACCCCCCTTTCTTTAGCTCTCTGCTCTGTTAAAGAATTCTTGGATACAACCAACGTTACATCATAATTTCTTTTTGAAAGAAGTTCCGAACTTTGTATTGCTATTTTTGCACTTCCGGCGTATCCATCACCAAAACTTATTTGAAGTAGTCTGACTGCCATTTACTAATAAAGCTATTTTAAAAGAAATTGATTACTTTTATTTATTTTTGATTTGCAGTTATAATTTAATAAAAGCATTTTTAATCTAATTAATATTAAAATTACAAAATGAGTAAAGAAATACCCTCTTGTAAACGGTTCACAGGTTACAAACCATGCTATCCTGATCATAATTGTTGGAAAGATGGTTGTAAAGATAACATTGCAACCGGAACAAAAATATTGATCATCAATCTTGATGCAATGGGCGATGTTTTAATGACAACTGCTCAGCTTGCCGGATTAAAAAGAAAGTTCCCTGAGTCAACTATTATTTGGATCACACTGAAAAATGCTGCACCACTATTACTTAATAATCCTCTCATTGATCAGGTTCTTGAGTACAACAATGAATCAATTTTAATATTAAGCGAGATGAAATTTGATTATGTGATGAATGTTGATAAATCACAGAAATCCTGTGCTTTGTTAAATTCTGTTAATGCAAAAAACAAACTTGGTTTTGGTTTGAATTATGATGGTAAAATTATTCCTGTAAACGAAGGAGCTTATTACAATTATAATTTGGGAATGGACAATGATTATAAATTTAAAGTTAATGAAAGAACAGGAAAAGATTATCTAGCGGAAACTTTTGAATTAGATTACAAAAATTATGAATACATTTTCAATTTTACAGAAGAAGAGAAGAAATTCATTTCCAATTATAAAAAGAATGCAGGTATATCAGCAACCGATTTTGTAGTTGGATTTAATACCGGATGTTCACTTTTGTATCCTAATAAAAAAATGACGGTTGAGCAGCATGTACAATTGATTGAAAAACTTCTTTATAAGAAAAAATATAAAATAGCACTCTTTGGCGGA
>JBATTD010000309.1:0-1687 GCA_049670345.1 Ignavibacteriaceae bacterium | reverse complement strand
ACATTACTTGATATGGGCACATTAAGGCATCAGGAAGTTGTATTTGAAGAAATGATCAGCTCCGGCATAAGGGGATATTCCGGCAAATGTTTGATTGATGAAAATGAACTTTTTCCTTCATTCAAATCATCAACGGATAATGAATTGAAATATATGAACGAACTTGCAAATGAATTTCACAATGTTGAAGAGGGAAGAATCAGATATGGTTTTGCACCGAGATTCGTTCTTTCCTGCAGCGAAGAGTTATTAAAGGAAACGAAATCTATGATGAATGATTTCCCGGGTTCTGTTTATCACACTCATTCATCCGAAAATAAAAACGAAATTGCTGAAGTAAGAAAAAAGTATGATAAAGAAAACATAGAATATTTCGAATCAATTAATGTGCTGGATGAAAATACTGTTCTTGCACATTGTATTCATTTAAATGAAAACGAAAAACAAATATTAAAAAATAAAAATGTAAAAGTAGCACACTGTCCCTCGGCTAACTTAAAACTTGGTTCGGGAATAGCGAACATACCGGATTACATTGAGAGAGGAATTTCTGTTTCAATAGGTGCGGATGGTCCTCCTTGCAACAATAATTTATCCGCATTTACTGAGATGAGATTAGCTGCGTTGATACAAAAACCCATTCACGGTCCTGAAGCGATGGATGCAAAGACAGTATTTAAACTTGCCACAATCGAAGGAGCGAAAGCATTGCACCTTGAAAATGAAGTTGGCAGTATTGAAATTGGGAAGAAAGCGGATCTCGTACTAATAGATTTAAATTCGTATGTAAATTCAGTTTTGGATGATGATGAGCAGGTTTACTCTAATCTTGTATATTCTTCAGGTACAAATAATGTGCGTTCTGTAATGATTGATGGGAAATGGGTGGTAACGAATAGTGAATCAATTAATTATGATAAAAACAAATTGAGAGAAGACAGCATCACGGAACTAAAAAAATTATTGAAGAGAATGTAAAGGACTAAATGAAAAAAATAATTATTGCATCGCAGAATGAAGGTAAAGTAAAAGAAGTCGTTCAAATACTAAATGATTTGAATGTTGAGATAATATCTCTCGCAGATTTGAACGAATATATTGAAATAATAGAAGACGGTGATTCTTTTGAAGCCAATGCTCTTATTAAAGCAAAACAGGTTTATAATAAATTTAAACTTCCAACTATTGCCGATGATTCAGGTTTAGTGGTTGAACAATTAAACGGTGCCCCGGGTATTTATTCTGCACGTTATGCGGATGAAGATGGAAACGATAAAGCTAACAATAAAAAGCTGCTCGATGAATTAAAAAATTACCCTGAACCTCACATCGCAAAATTTGTATGCGCTGCCGTATATTATAACGGACAAGAACTTCACACGGAAATTGGTGAATTTAATGGTAGAATAATAGATGAAGAACAAGGTACACACGGTTTTGGTTATGATCCGCTTTTTGTTCCGGATGGCTATTCTATCACATCAGCAGAAATGAAACCTGCGTTAAAAAATTCTATCAGTCATAGGTTTAATGCTTTTAATAAACTAAATAAAATACTTTGTAAATGAACTCTCTAATTAAGCTGATATCTTTTATTTTAGCCGGAATATTTTTTGTCTTGTCGTGCTCGGAGGAAAACAGTACCAATCCTTCCGATGATGAAAATCCCCCGGTTTACTTTCCCGAC
>JBATTD010000308.1:0-13581 GCA_049670345.1 Ignavibacteriaceae bacterium | reverse complement strand
TTCGGGATTAAACAAACCGTTTATAGTCAGTTCATCAATAAAAAGAGTTCCGTATAAATGAGTGCTGGGTATGTGATCTCGTGAACTTACGGAAAAAAAGATTTGTGAATTGCTGCCCGCACGATTGTTTTGCCGACTTAAATAATGATCGGCTAAACGAAAAAATATTACGGGAATCAGATAAATAAATTCAAGCTCATCACTGTAAATTATAGATTCGCCGATAGATAATTGTAACCCTTTAGTTGGTCTGATGAACAATGTATGTGAAGCAATAAACTTTTTCCTGAATGAAAAACTTTGTGACCCGGTACTTATATAATAGAAACTGGATGAATCAACAACATCCGAAGAAAGCCAGCCATGAAAATAATTAAATCCAAGCCAATCAATTGGATTGATATCTAAACGTATAAACGGAAACGATGGGGCTTTTCTTGATAAGATTACCAGTCCGTTTTCAGCATAACCCCATTCCATAAATTCTTTACCAACTGCAAAACTTCCCCAGCTCCAGTCTGTTGCAATTATACCTTTCGCTTCGCTGTACTCAATTTTATTTTCAGGATAGTCAACAATATTGCTGCTCGATCTTGCATTAACACCGGTTACCGGTGTGAACCTTTTGTATTTATCAATCGTAGTTCCTTCTTCTGTGTTATCCCGAAAATCAAAGCTTACACCAAGTGCATCGGTTATGTATCCGTAAGTGTAAATACCGTTCCATAAGTGCGTTGCCTTTGCATTGTCAATCGGGCCAATTTCATAACCAAGAATAGGACTGAGATTCATTTTAAAATTTTCATCTCCATAAGAGAAAATCCGCCATCTGCCGGCAGGATCGCTGCTGAAAAAATCCAGATGCTTTTCATTATTTTCTTTTTCGATGAACCAGATTTCATGATAGTAATCTTGCTTATAAAATTTGAGGTCTGCCATTTGTACTTCGGTTAGAAGTTCGGGATGTTTTTCAGCTTCAATTAATTTTTCTGCGAGATATTTCCGGGGAAGAGGACGGAATTCATCGTTGTATTCAATTATTCCTTTTGTACTTAAGCGCCTTAGAAAATCATAAACATCCTTATACAATGGTTCGTAAACAACCTGCGCAAATAAATTTGATGTAATTGCAACCACACAAAGAGCTAAGAAAAATGTTATTCTAAATTTATTTTTCAACGAGCTGTTTACCCTTTTATAAATTCCTTTATTTTTTGAACAACATAAACAAGCTGCTCATCATTAAGCTCGGGATAGATTGGCAAAGCCAGGGAAGTGTTGCCTGCTTCTTCGGATAATGCAAAATCCCCCTCTTTATATCCTAAATCTGAAAAACATTCCTGCAAATGAAATGGAACAGGATAATAGATTTCAGTATTAATTTCATTATCAGCCAAAAATTCCAGTAACTCATCTCTTTTTTCAGTACGAATAATATATTGATTGTATATGTGATAATTTTTTAATCCATCAACATCTTTATAAACTGCTTGGGGTAAAAGCACTTTGTTATCACCATCAAATTTTATTCTGCCTGTTTCTTCAGCAAGTCCTGCCTCAACAAACAACTGGTTATAACGCTCAGCATTCTTTCTTCTTCCCTCTGACCAATCATTAAGATGAGGAAGTTTTACATTTATTACCGCTGCCTGAATTGCATCCAATCTGAAATTACCCCCAATAACTTTGTGATAGTATTTTGGTGCGCCCCCATGAACCCGTTTTATTCTCATGATATGTTCAAAATCATCATCGTTGGTTACAACCAAGCCGCCATCTCCATAGCAGCCAAGATTTTTACTCGGGAAAAATGAATAACATCCAATATCGCCGATGGTTCCAACAGATTTACCATCTTTATATTTAGTACTTATTGCCTGTGCACCATCTTCAATAACAATCAAATTATTATTTCGGGCAATTTCCATAATCGGATCCATATCGGCACTTTGTCCGTATAGATGAACAGGAATAATTGCACGTGTTTTTGAGGTTATTCTTTTCTCAATTTCTGCCGGGTTAATATTAAAAGTGACCGGGTCAATATCTGCAAAGACAGGCACAGCATTCAATCTTGAAACTACTCCGGCAGTTGCAAAAAATGAATACGCCGGCACAATTACTTCATCGCCTTGCTTAAGATCGATAGACATAAGTGCTAACAAAAGAGCATCTGTTCCCGAAGAAACTCCTATAGAATATTTGCAGCTAAGAAATTCACAAAAATTTTCTTCCATCTTTTTAACATCCGGACCTAAAATGAAATACTGTGATTCGGCAACTTTTAGGATTGCATCATCTAATTCATTTTTAAGTGACTGATATTGTACTTTAAGGTCTAATAATGGAACTTTCATAACACTCCGTATAATTTTTAAATCGAAAATTAGTGAGAATTGAATGTAAATACTAATGAAGTTTAAGTCGGAGAGTAGATAAAATCTGCCTGAATTTCTTTAAAAAGCTTTGCATTAAGATCCTTTTCAGAAACGATGGGGTTTTCAACTTTCCAATCGATGTTTAATTGTGGATCGTTATAAAGAATAGCACGCTCACCGGGTTGACTGTAATAATTTGTGCATTTATATACAAATAACACTTCATCGGAAAGAACAGAAAAACCATGAGCAAAGCCTGGCGGAATCCACAGTTGAGTTTTATCTTCGCCGGTTAATTCAATTGAAAAGTACTGCCCGAAAGTTGGTGAATCAAACCGTATATCCACAGCTACGTCAAGTACTTTTCCCTTGATTACGTGACATAGTTTTCCCTGTACTTTATCACCAACCTGATAATGTAATCCTCTAATCGTTCCCTTAAGTGATTTGGATATATTATCCTGTACAAAATCTTCTTCGATACCATATTCCGCATACTTTCTTTTACTGTAGCTTTCAAAGAAATATCCTCTGTCATCTCCAAAAACATCAGGTTTGATGATGAGCAGTCCGTCTATATTTGCTTTAATTACTTCCATTAAATAACTATTATATAATTTTTATTGATTATTCATCTAACTCACTTAATATTTTATCGAGATATTCACGATAGAGTGAATTGGGTATGGTATTTACTAATTCTTTAAATTGTTGTTTATTAATGAATTCCTTATACAGTGCTATCTCTTCAATACAAGCGACTTTCAATCCCTGTCTGTCTTCAATAACCCCAAAAAAATTTGATGCCTGCAGTAATGCTTCCGGAGTACCTGTATCAAGCCAGGCAACACCTCTACTAATCCTTTCAACGTGAAGTTCGTCCATCTCCATATATTGTTTATTAACATCTGTAATTTCCAATTCGCCGCGTGCAGATGGTGTTAAATTTTTAGAAATTCCCACTACCTTGTTATCAAAAATGTATAAACCGGGCACAGCAAAATGAGACTTTGGTATTGCCGGTTTCTCTTCAATCGAAACAGCTTTTCCGTTTTCATCAAACTCAACTATACCATAACGCTCCGGGTCGTTTACCTGGTAACCAAATATCGTTGCTCCTTTTTGTCTCTCAAGTGCATTATAGAAGAAACTCAAATCACCATAAAAAATATTATCACCAAGAATAAGTGTAACAGAATCATCACCAATAAATTTCTCGCCAAGTATGAATGCTTCTGCAATACCGGTAGGAGCTGCCTGAACAACATATTCAATTGATAGTCCTATTTGTGACCCATCACCGAATAGTTTTTCGTAAAGCGGAATTGTTTCTTCATCTGATATAATCAGGATCTCTCTAATTCCACCCAGCATTAGGATGGAAAGAGGATAATAGATTAACGGTTTATCATAGATAAGAGTTAATTGCTTACTATAAACTTTTGTAATTGGGTAAAGCCGGGAACCTGACCCTCCTGCAAGAATAATACCCCTCATAATATTTTTTTTGTTTGATACATATCGTTGCAAATATAATAAGATTCTTTCTGATAATTACATTTTAGAGGGGCAAATAGAAGGTTGCAATTTTAAAGCAGCGTACCATCCAAAATTATTATCGCAACACTGAAATAGATTATTAATCCGACTATATCAACTATTGTAGTTACAAGCGGGGTTGAGGAAGTAGCAGGATCCGCACCAAGCCGTTTTAAGATGAACGGAAGCATTGACCCGGATAAAGTTCCCCATAGAACAATTCCAATTATTGAAAGAGCAATTGTTATTCCGATCAAAATCCAGTGTACACCAATGGCTGCAGAAAAATTAGCAAGGAGTGCAACTTGAAGGAAACCTAACAATCCTAAAATTAATCCAATTATTAGTCCTGATAATATTTCTCTTTGCATAATTCGCCACCAATCGCTAAGGTTAATTTCGCCAACTGCCATAGCCCTTATAACTAATGTTGCCGCCTGTGAACCGGAATTTCCTCCGCTGGAAATAATTAAAGGAATAAATATCGATAGCACTATGGCTTTGCTTATTTCACTCTCAAAATATCCCATTACAACTGCGGTTAATATCTGGGCAATAAACAGAATAGTTAACCAAACCGCTCGCTTTTTTACCATTTCGAGGAGAGGAATAGTCGGGTAAGGTTCTTCAAAAGCTTCCACTGCAGCAAGTTTATGTATATCTTCCGTGGCTTCTTCTTCTGCAACATCCAGTACGTCATCAACAGTAACAATACCAATTAGTACGTTAAATTTATCAACAACCGGCAAAGCAATTCTATCATACTTTTTAAATATTTCTACAGCTTCTTCCTGGTCATCATGCACATTCAATGCAACGTCGTTTCCATCCATTATATCGGCTACTTTTTCCTTAGGTTCGGCAAGAATAAAATCCTTTATTGTAATATCATCAAGTAGTTTGCCTTTTTCATCAATTACATAAACAACATTTAGTGTTTCTTTATCTTCGGCATTCTCACGAATAAATTTTAATGTTTCCTTAATTGTCCATTCCGGTCTTATAGCTATATAATCCGGAGTCATCAACCTGCCAACACTGTTCTCAGGATAACCGAGTAAAGTTTGAGCAATTTTTCTTTCCTCGGCTGATAAAAGCCGGATCAACTGCTTAGCCGCGGCACTCGGTAATTCCTCCAACAATGCAGTTCTGTCATCAGGAGACATTTCATTTAGAATCGCAGCAACTTCACTTTGTGCCATTGCTTTCAGCAGATCTTTTTGTGTTTCTATCTCGAGTTGTTCAAATGTATCGGCCGCAAGTTCGTTGGAAAGAAGACGAAAGATTATTACCTGTTCCTGTTCAGAAAGATCAACTATTAAATCGGCAATATCGGCGGGAGACCAATCGCTTAAAATTTCCTTGAGAATGCTAAGCTTTCTCTCTGCAATCAATGATTGTATTTCGGGCTGTAACAATTTACTTAGCATTGCTTTTCCCAGAAAATTTTAATTAATAATTTGTGATGATTTACATCTCTTAAATTCAAATATTTGAATGAAATGATTTTAAATTTAGCCCATTATTCACCAAAACACAATTTTGAAATCCTTTTGGATTTTCATCAGATGAATGAAACTAACACTTAAAATATATAGACAGTGGAACAAAAAGATAATTCGAAACACCAAAAGAAGTTGAAGCAAACCTCGGTCATTCAGAAGGAAACTTGTTATTGAAATGCAAATCACAAATAAACTGGCTGCGAAATATATTAACAAGATTCTTGCTGAATGACAATTAGAGTTATCTTTATTATCTGCTCAACTTATGAAACGAGCATATAAAATTTTTGTAAGCATTTTATTTTTACATTTACAATTAGTAATAAATAATTTGAGCTGAAATGAAACGAATCCCGCCTGGGCGGGACGAGTTCCATCTGACCTTAACAAGAAATTCCGCCCGAGGCGGACAAGTATAACCAGATGAACCTTGTAGTAGATGAAAATATTGCCTTTGCAGAAGAAGCATTTTTACAGTTTGGTGATATTATGCTTCTCAGCGGTAGACAAATTACAAATGATATTCTTCATAATGCAGATGCTTTAATCGTTCGTTCCATCACAAATGTTGATGAAAACCTTTTACAAAACATAAACATAAAATTTGTCGGTACTGCAACGATTGGAACAGATCACGTAGATACAAATTACCTGAATAAAAATAACATAGCATTTGCAGATGCAAAGGGCTGTAATGCCAATTCGGTGGCAGAATATATTTTTACTGCATTGTTAAAAACTACTTTTGATAATAATCTTACATTAAAAAATAGATCCATTGGAATAATAGGTGTTGGAAACATTGGCAGCAGAGTCGAGAAATATGCTGAGGCACTTGGGTTAAAAGTATATAAGAATGATCCGCCAAAACAACGTGCGGGTGAAGGGAGTAATTATGTTTCACTTGAAGAAGCACTACAGGCAGATATTATTACTTTACAAGTGCCATTGAATAAATCCGGAATTGATAAAACCTTTCATTTGCTCGATGAAGAACAACTGAACAAAATTAATACCGGCTCTATACTTATAAACACATCAAGAGGTGCGGTTGTAGATAATAAATCATTGTTAAATATAATTGATAAAAAACATTTTAAAGTAATATTGGATGTGTGGGAAGGCGAACCTTTAATAAACATTGACTTATTACAGAAAGTCCTTATTAGTTCAGCACATGTTGCGGGTTACTCGCTTGAAGGTAAAGTTAACGGCACTAAAATGATTTATGATGCACTATGTCGCTTTACAAAAAAATTAAGTGATTGGGAAGCGAAAATGCCAACCGTTGAAAACAATTTTATTGATGTGTCATCAGTAAAAGAGCTGGAAGAGAAACTGCATTATATATTTAGACAAATTTACAAAATTGAAAAAGATGATTCCGAGATGAGAAAGATGATTGAAATGGAAAATGATACGAGAGCCGCATACTTTGATAAATTAAGAAAGGAATATCCATTACGAAGAGAATTCACAAATTATTCTATTTTAATTGAAGAGACTGATAAACAACTCAAAGGTATTTTAGAAGCATTCAGATTCAACGTTAGGTTTAAGGATTAGTTGTTTCTTTCTCCAATTTAAACTCAACCGGGATATCCATCTGCACTTTTACTCTCTGCCCTCTTTGCAAACCGGGTTTAAATCTATGGTAAAAAATTGCTAACCGTGCCGATTCATCACAGCCATATCCAATTCCTTCAACAAGTTCTGCATCGAGCACTTCGCCGTCTCTATCAATAAACACACGTATAACAACACTTCCTTCTATCTTGTTTTCCTTTGCCTGTTTTGGATAAGATATTTTTCTATGGATGGCTTTCATTCCACCAATTGGTTCGGGCATTACCTCAACGCTTAAATAAAACGCCGGGTCTTCTTCTAAATTTCTCTCTTCTTCAATTGTGGGAGGCAATGGTTGATTGGTATTAATTTTCTTTTTTGTTTTCTTTTTGGTCTGATTGGTTTTATTTTCAGTTAATTTATCATCCGATTTGCTGTGCCTTAAGGGTACCACTTTAACATCTAACATGCCTTCGGTGTAAAAAACATCATTAACATAAACACCCGAAGAATCAAAATAGCTCGTCGGTCCTTCCCTCTTTCCATTTAAGATACTATACATCTCACGAATCAAACCGTTTTCATTATAATTCCTCACCAATCCGTCGACCCTTCCGTTAAAGTACGATAGTTCCTGTTTGGTATTTCCGTTTTCCCAAAAGAATTTGGCCTCGCCGTCTCTTACACCATTCTTATAGTGAGCAATGGATTCAATGCTGCTGTTCTCAAAATAAGTTATTACAGAATCTTCCTGCGAAAATGCAGCAGCTGTCAGTACAAATAAAATATATACAGTTAATTTTATCATATAAGTGGAAATAATTTGGGTGAGAAAGATACGACTTAATCGTGAATAATTAGAGGCATTAAAACAGCAGCAATAAAAATTAAAACTGCAACTCCAAAGAAAATGTAACCGACTCCCGTATCGAAATCCAAGAGACCTAAAGTATTTAGCAAATAATGCCAATCGTGGTAAACTTTATTACCGCCAAGTAATGGTAGTTGTTGTGCACGAGCATCTGCAGCATAAACACTTATGTTTATAAAATTTTGCCCAAGCCACAGAAGCCCAACCTGTGCACCTGTTCTGTAATTATTCCTAAAGAAAAACCACGCAATGATTGAAGGAAGAATTATCTGCATTAATGTTCCCCCAAAAGTGTAGATGAATTTTCCAAACAAAATGAAGAAAATATGTCCTGCTTCGTGAATTACGAGATCAGCATTGTCAATCATTCCATAATTACCTCTGTTAAAACACCAATAAGCAGCAATAGGAAGTATAATAATAGAAGGTATCCATCTTTTAAATTCATCCCAATTTGAATAAGATTTTGCTTTGGAAACGTCTAATTTATTTTCGTCTTCAATTTCAAAATTCATATGATTATACTTGTCTGCCTCGGGCGGAATTTCTTATTAAGGTCATATGGAACTCGCATTATAATCATTCCCTTGTTTTCAAATGGTTTTTTCATGCTCGTTTTATCTGTTTATACCTGTCCGCCTCCGGCGGAATTTTTATTATTAAGGTCAGATAGAACTCGCCCCGCCTAGGCGGGACTCGTTTCATATCAATTGCTTTTCACATAAGTGATAACTATTTTCAGTCTGAAATTATTAAAGATACAATCCGCATTCAATTTTTTATCCATTAACTATAAGGAAAAACTATGCCACATTACACAAAAGTCATTCCATCGCTAATAATATGCGCCCTGCTTATTTTAACGATGGAAAATAACTTCGCACAAAACTTTGAAACTCCGCGTCCCAGTCCAAATGCTACCGTTTCACAAACAGTTGGAGTTACTCATATTACAATCGATTACAGCTGTCCCGGGGTAAAGGATAGGACAATTTGGGGAGAGTTAGTTCCGTTTGGTGAGGTCTGGCGTACTGGTGCTAATGAAGTTACATCAATTACATTTGATGATCCTGTTAAAATTAATGGTAGCGAATTACCTGCTGGTACTTACGGAATTCATACCATCCCCGGCGAAACAGAATGGGAAATGATTTTTAGTAAAGATACGGAAGTAGATGCTGGTTCGAATTATGACCCTGAAAAAGATGCTTTAAGAATAAAAGTTAAGCCGGAAGAAGCACCTTTTGTTGAGAGAATGATCTTCATCTTTGCAAACACAACCGATAACAAGACTACAGCTAATTTGTGGTGGGAAAAACTACGCGTTCCGTTTGATATTGAAGTCAGTACTCAGGAACTTGTGTTAGCCAAGGCGAATGATATACTTTCATGGAGTCCATCCTTTCAAGCCGCTACCTATTGCCTTACTAATGATGTAAATCTTGAACAGGGAATGCAGTGGATTGAAGCTTCAGTTCTGCTTGATGAGGTTTACTGGAATACAAGAGTTAAAGCACAACTTCAGAATAAGCTGGGTATGAAGAATGAATCAATCGCAACTATGAATAAAGCAATTGAGCTTGGCGCAAAGATGGAAGAGGCTCCTTTTGATTACAACAGAATGAAAGAGTTATTGGCTGAGTGGAAATCTCAGTAAACAATTGAATTTAGGCAGTAGGCAAAAATGTGCTTTACATATTGCTTACTGTCTATTAACTATTAAAACTATCCGTGATAAGTTTTTCTTTTATTACTTGAATTCCTGCATTCATCCGAGCAGCAATAATCTTTTTCTACTTTACAATCGTGGCAGCAGACAAAAAGTTTATCACAATCCTGGTTGTGACAATTAATATAATACGTGGTTGGCTTCCGGCAGAAGTAACATTTAGCAATATGTTTTAATTCTTCTTTTGTATTTGTTGTAACAACTCTTCGTTCATCAAAAACAAACATTCCGCCTTCCCAATATGTATCGGGGAATTGATTGATGAAATTGTGAATACCGCCATCTAATTGATATACATCTTTAAATCCCTGCTCAACCATATAGGCAGATGCTTTTTCACAGCGAATTCCGCCTGTACAATATGTAACCACAGTTTTATTTTTATGTTCTTCTAACTCTTCAACGGCTTGTTTCCAACCGCGGAAATTCTTCATCGGTGGGGTTATTGCGTTTTTAAATCTGCCGATCTCACTTTCATGCTTATTTCTGGCATCAACAATAATAAAATCTTTACCGTTGTCGTAAAATTCTTTGAGTTTTTTTGGATCAAGCCGTTTACCACCATTTTTTAACGATGTACCGTTAAGTGAGGAGTGAACAATTTCATTTTTCAATCTAACGTGCATTTTTTTGAAAGCGTGTTCATCTGCTTCATCTTCTTTGAACCATATATCATTGAACATCGGGTAACTTATTAAATGAGATTTGTATTTTTCAATATTATCTAATGTTGCCGATACAGTTCCGTTCACACCTTCTTCAGCAAAGAAAACCCTTCCTTTAATATCTTTTACCAAACACCAATCGAGATGTTCTTTTACTATTTCCTCAGGATTTTTAACTTTAACATATTTATAAAAAAGTAATATTCTGTAATTCTTCATTTTTCTTTAAAAATTGTAATAGTTATTAATTTAGTAGTTGCGGGAAAAAGGAGTGCAAATATAGAAAGATTATTAAGCGGTTTGCAAGGTGAGGATTTTAATTCATCAACCAGACATTAAATGTGAGAATAGTTGAAAAAACAACCCAAAGAGAGTACGGCAGTAAACAAGTTGCTGCCAGAGGACAGAATTTCCAGATAAGCACAATTAGAAGAATTACGTTAGACTCTAAAAGAACTGCCTGAAAAAATGCCAACCCAATTTGTTGATGACCAAAAAACAAAATATACCATCCAACGTTTATTACGGCATTCAGAATAAATAAAGTCATTATTAATTTGAAATTCTTTTGTGCCGAATATCTGTTCCATACAATTAAAACCGCAACAGAACTTAAAATGAAAATCACCGCCCATGTTATTTCCATTAGTGTATTAGATGGTGTCCATATCCATATTGGAAGGTTGATCGTTTTATACCATACTCTTCCTGTTTGTGAAGAATAAGATGCTGCAGAGCCGGTGATAACAACCAGCAGAGGAATAAGAAAATAATTTAGTCTGATTTTCGGTGACATTTTTTTAAGCGTTTTGAATAATTAATTTTTAACAATATAAACAATAAAATTATTCCGCTGTTAAACAACGCTGATTTAATACCGAAAAATTGAAGTGGTAAACTACTGCAACTGTTCTTCTGCCGCTTTTACATTATCAACGGGTAGTTTACAGCTCTTATCTTCACAAACATAAATCATTGTTTTTCCCTGTACTAACTTTTGTTTAAGCAATTCTAAAGTTCCTTCGTCCTTCCCGCCAAGGAGTATAATATTTGGATGAAATTTCTGAGTAAATTCAACGCGCTTAGTATTAAAATCATCACCAACAATAGCTACTTCGTAGTAAGGATAAACAAACTCGCTCATTAAAATTCCCCAGTTGGAATGATAAAGAGGATTGGAAAGAAAATTTGATTTCATCTTGCTAAGCATACTTTTTGAAAGGCCTTTGTATTGCTTATTATAAAAATAATTGCCAAGCTTAAAAAGCCCTTTTGCTAAAGATGAATTAGAAGCCGGAATAACATTATCGGAGAGTTCCATCTTTCTCGTGATAAGTGAATCATCAAGGTCGGAGGTGTAATAAAACAAACCGCTCTCATCATCTTTAAAGTGTTGGATGACATAATCGGTTAATGTTTTAGCCTTGAATAACCAATTCTCATCAAAAGTTGATTCATACAATGCAATAAACGCTTCTATTGTAAAAGAGTAATCATCTAAAAACCCGTTTATAGATCTTTCACCGTTTTTAAAATTTCTGTAAAGCCGTCCATCTTTATCCATCATTTCAGATGAAATAAATTGTGCGTTTTTTATCGCAGCATCTAAAAACTTCTCTTCACCAAAAGTGTTGTACGCATCGGTAAATCCCTTTAACATTAACGCATTCCACGATGTAAGGATTTTATCATCAAGTCCCGGTTTAATACGTTTATCTCTTTCTTTAAATAGGATTTCCTTTGCATTAGAAATTCTTGTATCTAAAGTTTTCTTATCTATTTTATGTTTTTCAAGCAAATCATCAACATCATCTGTTTTGAAAAGAATGTTTTTTCCTTCTTCCCAATTTCCACCTTCGGTTACTGTATAATAATAACAGAATAGCTGGCCATCCTCATTCAGCAAACTAATTATTTCATCTTTACCCCAGACATAAAATTTGCCTTCTTCCCCTTCGGAGTCTGCATCATACGAAGAATAAAATCCACCTGATTTATCCTTCATTTCTCGTAAAATAAAATCCAAAGTTTGAAACACAACCTGTTTATAATTTTCATCTAAAGTTACTTTATAAGCGTTTGAATAAAGCGTGACTAACTGCCCGTTATCGTACAGCATCTTTTCAAAGTGCGGTACTTTCCAAATATCATCAGTCGAATAACGCGCAAATCCACCGCCAAGCTGATCGTAGATTCCAGCGCTCGCCATGTTATCAAGCAAGCTTGTAACAGCTTCCAAAGCTTTCGTCTCGTTTGAATGATAATAATACGATAGTAAAAATTCGTAAATGTTTGGCAAAGGAAATTTCGGAGCTCCATTCGTTCCGCCGTTATTAAAATCAACTCTGCTAACTGCATTACTGAATGCATTATTTATATCATCCTGGCTGAACACAACATCAACATCATTTAAACCGGGTATTTTTTGCTGCCTTAACGCTTGCGTAATTTTAGCTGCTTCCTGCTCAAACAATTCCGGTTGTTTTATAAATAAGTCACTAAAATAGCTAAGTACCTTTAACCAATTATCTTTAGGAAAATAAGTGCCTGCATAAATTGGTCGTCCGTCCGGCAATGCTATTACATTTAGGGGCCAGCCGCCTCTTCCTGTTAAAACATAAGCTGCATCCATATAAACCTGATCAACATCGGGTCTTTCCTCCCTGTCAACTTTTATCGATACATAAAACTGATTCATAATTTGTGCAACGGTTGTATCCTCAAAAGATTCATGCTCCATGACGTGGCACCAATGGCATGCCGAATAACCAATGCTTATTATCAAAAGTTTATTTTCGGTACGTGCTTTTGATTGCGCTTCATCGCCCCATGGATACCAGTTTACCGGATTGTGAGCATGTTGAAGTAGATAGGGACTTGTCTGATTAATTAGTTCGTTTGTGTACATATGGTTCTCTTCGTCTTTATTTTCCTGTGCCTTACACGCTGATGTTATTAATGCAATTAGTATTGACAGTAAATAAATTTTAAGGTTTTTTTTGTTTGTCATTTATCTTTTTATTAAAACTTTAGTTCTATTCCAACCGGGCAATGATCCGAACCCATAACTTCAGGAAGGATAAAAGCATTTTTCAAATTGTCCTTAAGATTATCACTAATAAAGAAATAATCTATACGCCATCCGACATTCCTATCCCTTGCACGAGTCATCATATCCCACCAGGTATACTGTTCCGGCTTTTGATTAAACACACGAAGAGTATCGATAAAACCTGCTTCTAACAATTTATCAATCCAGGCTCTTTCTTCGGGAAGAAACCCGGAAGTTTTTTCATTTGGTTTCGGGCGTGCAAGATCAATCTCTTTG
>JBATTD010000307.1:0-1546 GCA_049670345.1 Ignavibacteriaceae bacterium | reverse complement strand
GGAAGAAATGAAGTTGGCGAGGCAGACACAATTGAATCTTTTGCCGAAAGAAATACCCAAAATTCCTGGTTATAGTATTGCGGCTAAAACAATCTCGACAACGGAAGTTGGGGGAGATTACTATGATATTATTAAAATAGATGATAAACATTTTGCATTTTGTCTTGGTGATGTTACAGGTAAAGGGATGCCGGCTGCAATGCTTATGGCAAATATACAGGCAACATTGCGCGCTCAGATACAAAACGGATACTCCCTGGCGGAAACTCTTTTTAGATCAAGCAACTTGCTTTATGCAAGGACAGAACCAACAAAGTTTGTTACGCTGTTTTTGGGAACACTGAACTCAGAATCAAATGAAATTTATTTTAGCAATGCCGGGCATGATCCACCATTCCATTTTACAGGGGGTGATTTTAACAATTTGAAAACCGGTGGAATATTAATGGGAGCTTTCCCCGATGCAAAATATGAGCAGGAAAAAATAATTATGAACCCGGGCGATTTACTAATTTTATTTTCAGATGGTATTACCGAAGCAATGAACCATGAAAACAAAGAATTTAGTGAAGAGAAATTGATAGATGTTATAAGAAATAATAAAGATACAGGACCAGAATTATTCATTGAGAAAATAGTTGATGCTGTAAAAGAGCATTCCGGTTCAACGCCGCAATCTGATGATATTACTTTAATGATTATAAAAAGAGATGCCGAATGATTGGTAAAACACTACTTCACTATAAGATTATAGAAAAACTCGGCGAAGGCGGAATGGGTGTGGTATATCTTGCAGAAGACACTAAGTTAGAACGTAGAGTTGCAATAAAATTTCTACCCCATTACATCTCAATAAATTCGGAAGAACGCCAAAGATTTAAGATAGAAGCAAAAGCAGCTGCATCTTTAAACCATCCGAACATTTCAACAATCCACGCGATAGAAGAATCAGAAGATCAAATATTTATTGTGATGGAGTATATAGACGGATTTGAGCTAAAAGACAAAATCAAATCTAGTTCTCTTCCGGTTGATGAAACAATTCAGATAGCCACACAAATAGCAGAAGGACTGGAAGCAGCACATAAAAATGGAATTGTTCACAGAGATATTAAGGCCAGTAACATAATGATTACCAAAGATGGTAAAGTAAAAATAATGGATTTTGGATTAGCGAAGATTAAAGATGGTACAGAGCTTACTAAAATAGGATCAACAGTTGGGACGGCAGCATATATGTCTCCTGAACAAACAAAAGGTGAAGAAGTTGATCACAGGACTGATATTTGGTCATTTGGTGTTGTGCTTTATGAAATGTTAGCTGGCGAATTACCATTTAAAGGTGATTATGAACAAGCGGTTATCTACTCGATCTTAAATGAAGACCCAAAGTCAATTACTATCCTTCGTGAAGATGCTCCATCACAACTATCTAACATCATTGCAAAGACTTTAAAGAAAAATCCTAAAGAGCGCTATCATACAATTAAGGAGTTAATAGAGGAATTAAAAGCAGTCAATAAATCAGGCTCCTCAATCCTGGGAA
>JBATTD010000306.1:0-2162 GCA_049670345.1 Ignavibacteriaceae bacterium | reverse complement strand
ATCCTCATCTTTTTATACGTATTCAAGTCAAGACTCCTGAAGATTTACCCAACACTTTAGCTATTCAGGAACAAATTAAACTTACAGGAGAAAGTAAAACTTTAGATTTTGAAAATCCCATTGAGTTTACCCTTGCCAGCCACGATGTTTATCCACAAAATGAAGGTTTATTAGAATCTGTTACTGATTTTAATGAGGAAGACTATAAAAAAGTGGCAGCATTTGTTGGAAGGAGAATTACAACTATTCCTAATAATATAGGTGGTTTTGGTCCGATCGACAGCAAGGAACCCCATAGTAATGATCCCGAATACCGTGCAACTGCGATAATTGGCCATTTGGGTCTGCCTGCAGAGCATGCCATCTATATTGCCGGCTTTGTTAATTGTGAAGGAAAATTATTTAACGGTGATAAAACTGAAGTATTTACT
Organism: Ignavibacteriaceae bacterium; assembly: GCA_049670345.1. GTDB lineage: Bacteria > Bacteroidota > Ignavibacteria > Ignavibacteriales > Ignavibacteriaceae > BMS3ABIN03. The sequence continues at coordinate 1,731 of JBATTD010000306.1, read as the reverse complement.
TTTCCCTATGAACCTCAGGGCGTTAAAGAATTCTGGTCGGTTACCCGCTACAGTTTTATAACAAGAAATACTTTACCCGGCAAAAATGATTTATATAATGCCTACAACACCAAACCCGATGAGAATGGTAATACTACCATCACCTTTAGTGTGGAAGATCCTAAAGACGGAACTTACTGGATGCCTGTAAATGCAGGTGAAGGCTTCTACTTTGTATGGCGTTTATATCATCCTGATTTGGACAATTTGCCTCCGGGTTATTGCGATTAAGTTTGGGCAACTAGCTTTGGTTTGAAATTATAATATTTATTTTCCTCAACCCCTGCTTAATAAAATAGGCGGGGGTTTTTTATTATAAATTGTTTAGATGTAAATACAATTAGTTTTCTCCAAATCGTTAATTAAACTTCTAAATATTAATTCTGTAATATCAGTTTTTATTTTAATTAATTTTGAATTATTTATGTTTAGACATTTTTTGGATTTTATTTTTAATGAGGAGTTCTAATGATCAGAACTATACTTATATTGTCAATCGTCTTGATTTCATCAAACTTAAATGCACAAGGCATATTAAGTACTGTTGGGGGGAAAGTTTATCTGGGAGCTACCGCTGGTATCAGTTTTCCCTTAAGTAGTTTTGCGAATGATAATCCTCAAGATCAAAATTCCGGCTACGCAAAGACAGGATATATAATAGAAATTAATGGCGGTATACGGTTTCTAAACCTGTTTGAAATATCTTTTGCCGGATTTAGAAATTCAAATAGTACCGATGTTACAAATCTTGTTAATTCAATCAGCGCTTCCACCCCGGGGATTACCTTTTCCGGTGATTCTGATGCATGGGTAATTTATGGGTTTTTAGCTGGCATTGGAATTTCTTTTCCTCTTCCTGAAAAATTTATTAGCGATATTCGTATTCTTGGTGGTTATCAGAATGTGTCTTCACCGGAAATTAATATGCTTGGTGATACCGAAGGTACCTATGTGAAAATTGAAGGACAAACAATATCAAGTCCTGTTTACCTGGGTTCAGCTTCAGTAAGATACCCGCTCAGCGACGCTGTATATTTCAGCTTAGGTTTTCAATACATAGCTTCATCAGGTAATTTTGAAAATGTACAAACTACAACAAGTATTGAAGGTGATATTACTGAATCCACTATTTCATATTCTAGAACGTTGGATGCCTGGGGTCTAAATGTAGGATTTAAGTATTTTATTTTTTAATAGTGTCATTGCTGGTTATTGGAAATACCCAGAATAACATTGAAATCACAACCTCTTCCCCATCCTTTCAATTCTCAAATCATTTTTACTATATTAATGTAAAGGGTTAATTAACATTAACTAAAAATAATTTGTAGGAGATGAGATGGTTTCAATAGTTTCTCTTTGGCTGCCGATATTACTTTCGGCCGTCGCAACATTTATAATAAGTTCCATTATTCATATGGTTCTTAAATATCACAACAATGATTTCAAACCACTACCTGCAGAAGATGCAGTAATGGATGATTTGCGCAAAGCAAACATTCCACCAGGCGATTATCACTTTCCCCGTGCAAAGGATATGAAGGAAATGGGCACGCCTGAATTTATTGAAAAGATGAAACGAGGACCCGTTGCTATGATGACTGTGCTTGAAAATGCTGCACCAAAAATGGGCAAACAATTATTACTCTGGTTTTTATACAGCATAATTGTCGGAATCATTGCCGCTTATAT
>JBATTD010000305.1:0-1589 GCA_049670345.1 Ignavibacteriaceae bacterium | reverse complement strand
TTTCAATTCTGTTCAGCAGTAATTTTAATATCAGAACCCATAATTAAATCCAATCATTACCCGGGGTAATATTTTTGGCTGATTAACAGAATTATCAGCATCTTCGTAATTATAATCTTCTCTCGGATTAATGCTTTCACCATCCGGGCTATATGCAGTATCGTGTCCTTTTATTGTTCCAGAAAAGTAATAGTCAACCCCGGCAGTAATTACCAGATCCAGATTTGATCCGAGTGCAAAGTAACTTTCCAGGCCGCCGCCAAGTCCCCATTGGTCAGATGTTACATCAAAGAATTCATTGCCGCCGATAAATTTAAAATTAGCTGTAAACATTGAGTATCGAACACCTGCAAATAAAAAAGATTTTTTCATTGAGAATAATTTTATATTATACAACAAATCCATCCTGAAATCCCAGATCCACCCCGATTCCTCGGGAATTCCATTTGTTGCATTGTTAATAAATACTTTCCTTGCTTCTGTAGGACTACCAGGCTCAGTAGATGTGTAACCAATCCCAAATCGTGCAGATAATGGAAAATCTTTTGCGAAGTTTGAAATCGTACCATTTACCTGAAGTCCAAATCCGCCGTTGTAGCCTATTACAATACCGCCATAAAAATGCGGATCCGAACTGTAATTGTTATTATATGATTGGGAATGTAAACTCCCTGAAAGAGAAATTATAAAAAGAAATGTAATAAATGTCTTGCTGTGCATACTAACTCCTATAACTGTTATTATTGTTAATAAGAAATAATAAGCTTCGCGTCCCGCAAAAAAAATAATGATCTGTTTATATATATAATAATAATTTTCAGCAATTATTCAAATATATTAATTGTATACAATTCTCAATATAAGAATTCGGCAAATTTGCTATTTTGTAGAAAACTTTAGAATAGTTCAATTTAAGTTGATATTGGCAAATTATGTTAAATCATTTTCAAAGAATCAAGCAAAATAATTTTGATAATCAACAAGAAATAAAAGCTCTGTACTATCATGCGGTAGACACATTGTAGTTGTAGATGGCAGGGGTTTAACATTTTCGCAATCTGGATTTTAAGAAGTATCGTTCTTAATTAATGGTATTTAGCATTAATAGCATTTCTTTTATATAACCCTTATTTTCATAATTATCTTTTGCTTAACTATTTACTATTTCAAAACATATGAAAAACAAAAAATTTGTAATTATTGATGCGCTGGCAATGGCTTACAAAGCTTACTATGCATTCATTAACCGTCCTCTTGTAACAAGTAAAGGAGAACCGACTTCCGCAGTTTATGGTTTTATTGCTCAACTGCTCAAAGTTCTTGAAGATCATAAACCCGATTATATTGCTGTAGCATTCGATTCAAAAGAGAAAACCTTCCGCCATGAAATGTATGACGGATATAAATCATCACGTGCTGTAATGCCCGATGATATGATACCTCAAATCCAGAGAATCAAAGATGTTGTTGAATACTTAAATATGCCTGTGTGGATAAAACCAGGTTACGAAGCTGATGATATTGTTGGCACTGCTGTAAAAAAAGCTGAAAAAAAAGGATTACTTTCATACGCTATTACACCCGATAAA
>JBATTD010000304.1:0-32291 GCA_049670345.1 Ignavibacteriaceae bacterium | reverse complement strand
CAACAACAGCGGGTGAAACATTGTTTATTGCAGCGATTATATGTCCAAGATCAGTTTCGGGAAAAACAAAGAAGTTTTCTGATTTTAGTTTTAATCTTGATGCTCGTAGTTTGATTTGCTTATCCGACTCTTCCCCGGTTACATATAGAACTTTTTCATTTATCTGCGCTGCGGCCTGCATTGCCAGGGTAGATTTACCAATTCCGGGATCGCCGCCGAGAAGTATCACCGAGCCGGGCATTAATCCGCCGCCTAACACTCTGTCGAATTCCTTTATACCTGTTTGTATTCTATCTTCTTTGGCGGCAACAATTTCATCAATTTTTGTAACGGTTACTTTTGTTTTTGGAGTTGCGGCTTTTCTTTTCGAGGTTTCGATTATTTCTTCTGTAAAGCTGTTCCAGCTATCACACTCCGGGCATTTACCTATCCATCGCAGTGATTCATATCCGCAGTTTGAACAGATATATTTTATTCTTGTTTTACTCATATGAAAGGAGACTTACCACTAAGACACTTAGAACACTAAGTAACATTTAGTGAATTTCTATATTTATTCTGCTGGTAATTTAGAAAATTCTAAAGTAACTAATGGAACAAGTTGTTTAGTTATATTTTCACAATTAAAGTTTATTAATAATCCTTTTGGTTTCCCTGTTAATTTTAAGTACGACAGAAGTTGTGCCTTAAAAACCGGTATCATCTGCTCTACTGCTTTAAGTTCAACAATAATGAGATCATTAACTAATAAGTCAAGAATTAGATTACATCCTAAATCTTTACATTTATAATTTAGTGGAACTGGAACTTGCCTATCAACAGGAAGTCCCTGCCCAATCATTTCGTCTACCAGGCAAGATTCATAAACTGATTCCAGTAACCCTGGACCCAAATATTTATGAACTTCAATGGCGCAGCCTACAATCTGGTACGCTAAGTTATTAATATACTTTTGCGTTAATATCATTAATTACATTCTTAGTGTATCTGTGTGTACTAAGTGTCTTAGTGGTAAAAAAAGAATTAATAATTAAATTAAACTACTCACAACCTCCTCCACTTCACCAATTGCAGCAGGAATATGTTCAACATCTTTTCCGCCGGCTGTTGCTAAGTGGGGTCTTCCACCTCCAGCCCCGCCAACAATCTTGGCAAGCTCAGCTACTATTTTTCCTGCAGCCAGTTTTTTCTCTTTTATTAAGTCGTCCGAAACGACAGCCACGATACCGACCTTGTTATCTATCTTTGCAACCAACACTCCAACACCTCGACCCATTCTGCTTCTCATGTCATCACCGAATGATTTCAGTTCATCCATACTATCAGCAACCACCTTACCTTTATAAATTTTAATTCCTTTCACTTCGGTAGATAATGCTAATAAATGATCGAGCTGCCCGAGTTTATCTTTTAAGCTGAGTTCCGCCATTTCTTTCTCAAGTTTCTTTTTCATATCGAGTAGCTCTTCAATGCGTTCATTATGTTGCTTAACAATATTAAGCTGGTCGCTAATATATTTTTCAACACCGGCGCCTGTAACGGCTTCAATTCTCCTAACTCCGCTGGCGATGGAAGATTCACTTAAAATTTTAAATAAACCTATTTCGGAGGAATTTTTTACGTGTGTACCGCCGCAAAATTCCAAAGAGAATTCACCAAACTGAACAACATTAACCTTATCTCCATACTTATCACCAAAGAACATTAAAGCACCCATCTTCTTTGCTTCATCAAATGGGATATCCCGGTGATGTTGTAAGGCATAATTTCTTCGCAATTCATCGTTAACCAATGTTTCAATATCGCGTAGCTCTTCATCAGTAAGTTTTGCGCTGTGGGTGAAATCAAATCGTAAATGATCCGGGCCAACATACGAACCCGCCTGATGAACATGATCCCCAAGGACTTTTCTTAAAGCAGCATGAAGGAAGTGGGTAGCTGTATGATTCCGCATAATATCCCATCTCCGTGTGCTGTTAATTTCCGCAATCACTTTTTCACCGGCGGATATTAATCCCTCCTTTACATTTTGAACAATGTGGATAGTTTTGTTATCAACTTTAGTTACATCAACAACATCAAACTTATTTTTATCCAGTTGAATTTTCCCTTTATCATCAATCTGTCCCCCTGCCTCAACATAGAAAGGTGAGCGGTCTAAAATTATTAGATCGGTTTCCCTCTCTTTTTTGTGTCCTATAACTTTTGCTTCGGATTTTAATTCGTCATAACCGGTAAATTCTGTGGCTTTATCATCAGATAAATTGAAGGAGGAAAGATCATTAATAGAAATATTCACGGAAGCAAATTTATCTTTTGATGCTTCCCTTGCTCTCATTTTTTGTTTATCCATCAGCTCGTTAAATCCTTTTTCATCTATGGTAAATCCTTTTTCTTGAGCCATGATGTTTGTTAAATCAGCTGGGAAGCCGAATGTATCATATAATTTAAACACATCTTTACCAGGGATTTCTTTTGTATTTGTTTTTTCCAGCTGGACTACAATTTCTTCAAAAAGTTCAATCCCTCTATCAAGGGTAGCATTAAAGCTTTCTTCTTCTGCTTTAATAATTTTTTTCACATAATTTTTTTTATCTTTTATTTCGGGAAACACATCTCCCATTGTTTTAACGAGTGTATCAACGAGTTTATAAAGAAACGGATCATTCAGACTTAATTTCCTTCCGTAGCGTGCTGCTCTTCTTAGTATTCTTCTTAAAACATAACCTCTGCCTTCGTTACCGGGTACAGCACCGTCTGCAATTGCAAATGTAAGAGTGCGGATGTGATCAGCAATTACTCGCATCGGAATTTTATTTTCTTCCGTATCGTTTTTTATTCCCGACAGCTTTACTACTTGTTCAATCAAAGGAGAAAAAACATCAGTATCATAATTTGATTTTTTATTTTGCAAAACCGCACACATTCTTTCGAAACCCATTCCTGTATCGATGTGTTTCATCGGAAGTTCGTGAAGCTTACCTTTTTCATCCTTATTAAATTGAATGAACACAAGGTTCCACAGTTCGATGCATTCAGGAACGCCGGCATTTACATATTTTGGATTATCATAATCATCCCCTGTATTGATATGAATTTCAGAACATGGTCCACACGGTCCCGTTTCACCCATTTCCCAAAAATTATCTTTTTCTCCGAATCGCAAAATATGATTTGGATCAATATCGGTTTCAGTTTTCCATAGCTTGTACGATTCAACATCATCATTATAAACCGTTGCCCAAAGCCGTTCTTTCGGCAGCTTCCAAACATCCGTTAATAATTCCCATGCCCAGGTAATGGCTTCTTTTTTATAATAATCGCCGAAAGACCAGTTTCCCAGCATCTCAAAAAAAGTGTGATGATAAGTATCGTATCCAACTTCTTCAAGGTCGTTATGTTTACCGCTAACACGTATGCATTTTTGTGTATCAGATGCACGTGAGTAATCCCGCTTTCCTTTACCAAGAAAAACATCTTTAAATTGATTCATTCCCGCATTTGTAAATAATAATGTCGGATCATCAAACGGGACAACAGGTGCACTGGGCACTATTTTATGTTCTTTTTCCTTAAAAAAACCAAAGAATTGTTCTCTTATTTTCTTTGATGTCATTTCAGTTCTATATATAAATTATTCAAGCTTAAAGATAATAAATTAAGATTTAACCTTTTATAGAAATAAAAAGTGAGATCTTTTAGAATGAGACTATATTAGTAATGTTTACATAATAAATATCGTTACGATTGATTTTCTTATATTGTAGGTGTACTTTTAAATTTATAAATAAGTAGTATTACTCAAGGTTTATGAACTTGGACGATTATAAGTCTTTTTCTGAGATTCAAATAATGAGCAAAGTTGGCGATTATGATTCTAAAGCGCTGGAAGAATTGTATGATCGATACTCACCTATTTTATATTCATTAATCAAAAAGATAGTTGAAGATAAAACAAAAGCCGAAGAAGTTTTAACTGACGTATTTGTAATTGTATGGAAGTGTAAAGACTTATCTAATATTTTGGCTGATAATGTTTATACATGGTTGATAACATTAGCTCGCAATAAAGCCGTTGATATAAAAAGAAGAAATGAAAATCCCGAAGGAATGCCAAAATACAGTAGTGATTACGAAAATCGTTTCATCATACCCAGACTTTCAAAATCTATCGACCCGCTTGATCTTAACAAAGCACTATCAGTAAAAGATAATTTTGAAGAAGCTTTGAACAAATTAACTGATGCACAAAAATTTGTGCTTTATCTGGCTTACTACGAAGGTAAATCTCATAGTGAAATTGCTAAACAGCTTAACATTCCGGTTGCAACGATAAAATCTAAAATAAAACTTTCGCTCTCGAATTTAAAACAAAACTTAGTTTCAGGTGAATGATGAGTAATATGGAGTCAAAGGAATTACTTCAGGCAAAAGCTTTAGGATGTTTGGATCCTGAAGATGATGCACTCATTACTAAATTAATGAAAGAAGATGAAAACTTTCCCTGGCAGGAGTTAGGCCATTATCAAAACCTCGTAGCATTTCTACCAACATTACTCGATATTGAAGTTCCTGAACCGGAAGTTAAGGATAATGTTGCCCGGAAACTTTATGAACTTGGTGAAAAAATTAAAGCTGAGAAAGAAGGAGAAGTTAAGCAGCATACAATTGCTAAAGAAGCAGAATTGGATAAAATTGAAGAAGATGGATTTATTTTAGAAGAGGAGCCGATCGAGACAGCTGAAATACCGGTAGTTGAAGAAGATCTGGCTGATGTAGATAGTACTAATAGTGGAATATCAATTAAAGAGCATGGCGTAAATCTGCAAAAACCTTTAATGGATGAAAAAAAGGTGATGCGGGAACCATTGATGAAAAAACAGGGGAGAGGACCTCAAACAAAAACAACTCACATACAACCAAAGAAAGAGTTTGAATTAAAAAGCGATAAGAGTTATGTCTCAAACTTTTCTACTGGAGCAGCAGACAGTGAAAGCAGCACAAGCAAGAGCGGACTTATTGTAACTATTATTTTGTTTGTTGTTACTCTACTAGCTTTAATTTTTGTTTACTTTAAATTGTCTTCCGATATTCAGGAAAACAGGGATAAGATTGATACATTAGAGAGACAAATAGGGACAGAAATTATATTAGAAAATACCCCTACACATAAAATCTTAAATACATAGAATCTCCCGTTTATACTGCATCTTTATTCTTTCCTTTTATATCTTTGTTTACAAGGGAAATTACGGCTAATAAAATTACTAGTACAGGCCAGTATTTTTTAAAAATATCAACAGTATTAGTAATAATATTTTCAATTCCGTGAGGGCTCATAAGTGCAAGCGTGCCTATTCCTGCAGTGAATAGTATAATTGCTGCATACATTCCTAACTTAAAACCTGTATCCGAAAGAAAAAGCATTAAAGAACTGACTGAAAGTATAAAAATTGCTGCCGGCACAAAAATTTTATCTGTATTTTCAAATTCAAAATTGCCTACTATAAAAAAGTAAACCCCAATAAGAAAAACTGTTGAGCCGATAAAGACGAATAATTTTCTGCTTTCGATGTATGCAGAATAAAACAAACTTAATCCATAAGTAATTAAACCATATCCAATCAATTCATCATTATTAATAATTATAACACCAATGAATCTAAGAAGAATTAATACAGAGATAAAAATTACAAGGTAAACGACGATTAAATTATTGCGCATTAGAGAATTCTTTGCCCCATACTTGATGCGATAAGATCAGCAGTAAAAACCGCAGTTTTATTCTCGTGATCTATAATAGGGTTAACTTCAGTTATTTCAAGTGACGACATACACCCGCACTCCGCAATGGTTTCCATTATAAGATGAGCTTCTCTGTAGCTTAAGCCGCCGGCAACAGGCGTTCCGACACCGGGCGCAACTATCGGGTCAACACTGTCAACATCAAAGCTTACATGAATATGATCAACATTTTTCTGAAAATGTTTAAGTGTTTTAACAATTATTCTGTAAACACCGGTTTTATCAATATCTGCCATAGTCGTAACTGGAATTTTTAACTTTTTTATATTCAACTTTTCAGCTTCATCAATAGATCGAATACCAATAAGAGCACAGTTCTCGGGTCTTAACTTTGGTGCTATGCCATACAAATCAACCAGCTTACTGTTTCCAATTCCTAATGAAGCTGCGAGCGGCATACCATGAATATTACCCGATGGAGAAGTTTCCTCAGTGTTCATGTCGGTATGTGCATCTATCCAAATTACACCAAGTTTTAATTTATTTTTCTTACAATGTGCTGCAATACCTGCAATAGTACCAAGTGCCATTGAATGGTCACCGCCAAGACACAACGGAAATTCTCCGTTCGATAGAACCTTTTCTACTTTTGTAGCAAGTACTTTTGAGGTTTTAAGAATTTCATTTAAATACTTAAGTTTTGGGTTATGGATCTTTTGGCGTTCCATTATTTCAATTTTAATGTCGCCGTTATCTTTTACAGTGTATCCAAGTTTTTCAAGTTTACTTTGCAGTCCTGCAATTCTTAATGCGGAGGGACCCATATCAACACCTCTTCTGCCGGCACCTAAATCTATAGGAAAACCAATTATTGATACAATCTCTCTGCTCAAAATTTTCATCTGCTTTGATTGGTTAGAAAAACTACTATCTAAAAATAAAGTTAAACAGAATCATAATAAGATTCCATTATGTGTTTCTGTTAAAACTTTAGTGTGTTGAATTATGTATATTAAAGCACTATATACAATGATAATATATATATTTCAATAATATTAAGAAGTAATATAATCAAATGTTGTTCAGGGAAGAACCTATAATAAGCGTAGGAATATTAACTGAAGAGAAAATAGTTTTCGAGCTGCATGGAAATTACAGGATTACTGGATCTAAAACATATTTCAGAGGAATATTTACAGCGGAAATTAGAGATAATCTAATCGTATGCAGTAACAACTATGATAAAATGGAGAATACTGAAGAAATCCTGTTTACACCCGAAGATCCGCATTCAGAATCTTTTCTTATTAGAGATGTTATAATCGGAATAGATTTTCACTGGCAGAGAAAAGAAAAGCAACGCTTTAATCATTCTTTAAAATTAATAAGAGACGGTAATAAAGTTATAGCAATAAATATTTTACCGCTAGAAAATTATATCGTATCGGTTATTTCTTCCGAAATGAGCGCCAAGTCTTCTCTTCAATCATTAAAATCACTTTCAGTAGTTTCACGCAGTTGGGTGCTTGCACAGTTAGAAAAGAGAAATACTGTAAAGGCTGTTGAAAACAATTTGTCTATTCATCAACCCGAAGATGAATTTATTCGATGGTATGATAGAGAACAGCATAAAAACTTTGATGTATGTGCTGATGATCACTGTCAAAGGTTTCAAGGGATCACTAAAGTTACTACCGAAAATGCGAAGAAGGCTGTATTACAAACGAGAGGCATCGTTTTACTCAGCGGAAGTAAGATATGCGATACAAGATATTCCAAATCATGCGGCGGTATAACGGAAGATTTTGAGAATGTTTGGGAAACCGTTAGAGTGCCATATCTTACCTCGGTAATAGATTATAAATACGAACCGGAAAATTTTAACATCGATTTTTCCAATGAAGCAAATGCAAGAAAATGGATAACAGGCAATCCCCAATGTTTCTGCAATACATCGGATAAGGTTATTCTCTCACAAATTTTAATTGATTATGATCAGGAAACAACAAAATTTTTCCGCTGGAGTGTCGAGTATACACAAAGCAAATTAGCAGCAATTATAAAGGATAAGATCGGATTTGATTTTGGAGATATTCTTGATTTTATTCCTGTTGAAAGAGGGTCCTCATCAAGATTAATTAAATTAAGAATTGTTGGAACTAAAAAATCATTAACTGTTGGTAAAGAATTAGAGATAAGAAGAATCTTATCAAAAAATCATCTTTATAGTTCCGCTTTTATTGTTGATAAAATTATTGGTAAAAATGATATTCCCGAAAAATTTGTTCTTCACGGAGCTGGTTGGGGACATGGAGTTGGGTTGTGCCAAATCGGCGGTGCGGTGATGTCTGAGAAAGGATATCAATTCGATGAAATTCTTCTCCACTATTTTTCTAACGTAACAATGAAAAAGATTTATCACTAATTATGAAACGAGTCTCACTTGAACGGGACGAGTTCTATCTGGGCAAAACAAGAAATAATAAAAATATGAAAATACTTTATTCCTGTTTATCAAAAAGCTGGGGTGGAATGGAAATGGTCACAATCAATTCCATCAAACAGCTTTTAGATAGACATATTTCTGTTGAATTAATATGCACCGCAGAAAGCAGGATACACATCGAAGCAAATAATATTGGAATGATCATTTATCCCATAAAAGCTCCGGGTTATTTCCATCCGATTGTAACAATTAAAGTTCTTTCAATTATTAAAAACGGAAAGTACGATTTGATACATACACATGCTTCAAAGGATTTATGGCTGCTTGTACCGGCATTAAAATTAATCAAAAGCAAAACGCCTCTCTTCCTTACAAAACATGTTGGGTCGTTTATAAAAAAAACAGATAAAATGCATAACTGGCTTTATAGCAGAGTGAACTATGCAATTGCAATCAGTAAAGTTATTAAAGATAACCTTCTCGAAACAACATCTCTTGATGAAAAAAAGATAGTTCTTCATTACAATGGAGTTGATCCCGAAAGATTTGTTCCCAATGATGTTGACTTGATGAAGCTTAGAAAGGAATTGAATATAAAGGAAGATGAACTATTATTAGGAATGGTTGCAAGATTCAGCGAAGGGAAAGGGCACGAAATTTTTCTTTTGGTTGCAAAGGAATTAAGTGTTAAGTATAGTAATCTAAAATTTATAATTGTGGGCGAAGCAAGTAAAGGCGAGGATGTTTATGAGGAAAAAATAAAAGAACTTGCAGATGTTTATGGATTGAACAATATAATTTTTGCAGGATTTAGAAACGATATGCCTGAAGTATTATCAGCAATGGATATTTTTATCTTTCCGTCACATGCGGAAGCATTTGGCGTAGCTCTTGTAGAGGCAATGGCAATGGCTAAACCGTCTGTCTCTACAAGCTCAGACGGCATACTTGATATTACAGTTGATAATGAAACCGGGTATCTATTTAAAAAGGATGATCCAGCAGATTTAAAAAACAAATTAGAGTTATTAATCAATTCACCGGAAAAGAGAAGAACACTTGGAAAAGCTGCAAGGCAAAGAGTTCTTGAACATTTTGATTCGCAAAAATTAATGGACGGTCTGGTTGAATTATACAAGAAATTTATAAAACGTTAGATGAAAAAATTAATATTTCCTTCCTATGCTCGATAAATCAATAACGGCGTTTGTTCTAACCGAAGATACTGATTTTGCACAAAAGAATATTGAGCAGTTAAACACTTATGATGTTGTACGACATTCATACTTTGTTATTAGTGAATCAAATGCATGGCCACCACCAAACTATGAAATAATAAAAATAAAATCAGCCAGTAGCAGTAAATTATTTAAAGAGATTTATGAAAAATGCAAATCGAAATATATCCTTTTACTAAATGAAAACTCAACGATTTATGTAAGTGAATATTCATTAATAAAATATTTAAATGCTGCCAAAATGCAAAATGCCGGAATTGTTTATTCTGATTTTTATGAAAAAACCGGGAATGAAATTATGCAGCATCCATTGATTGATTATCAATACGGAAGCATAAGAGATGATTTTGAATTTGGTCCTCTAATGTTAATTAGGAAAGAGGCATTGGATAACTTTCATAGACAAGATGATGATTATTGGTTTGCCGGATTGTATTCTTTACGATTAGATGTGTCGCGGAACTATTCGTTGATAAGAATCCCCGAACCTCTTTACACTACAAATAAACTTGACAATAGAAAAACGGGTGAAAGACAGTTTGATTATGTTGATCCTCAAAATCGTGAGGTACAAAAGGAGATGGAGAGCGTTGCGACTCTTCACTTGAAAAATATCGAAGCATATATTTCCCCTGCAGAAAAAAAAGTTGATTTTAACAGCAAGGATTTTGAATATGAAGCATCAATTATAATTCCGGTAAAGAACAGAGTTAAAACGATTGAAGATGCTCTTCATTCAGCTTTGAATCAGCAAACTGGTTTTAAGTATAATGTAATTGTTATTGATAATCATTCAATAGACGGAACAACTGAATTACTGCAAACCTTTGCGGGAAAAGATAAGAAAGTAATTCATATCATACCTGAACGAGAGGGCCTTGGAATTGGCGGATGCTGGAATGTAGGGATCGCACATCTTTTATGCGGAAAGTTTGCAGTGCAATTGGATAGCGATGATCTATATTTAAACAATGATTCTTTAAACAAGATTATTAATAAATTTTATGAAGAAACATGTGCAATGGTGATTGGCAGTTACAAACTAACTGATTTTAATATGAATGAAATTCCGCCGGGAGTTATAGATCATAAAGAATGGACAAACGATAACGGACATAACAATGCATTGCGAATAAACGGGCTGGGAGCACCGAGAGCTTTTTACGTTCCGATAATCAGAAAAATTAAATTTCCCGACGTAAGCTATGGCGAAGATTATGCCGTTGCATTGGCAATATCGAGGGAATATAGAATTGGTAGAATTTACGAACCGCTTTACTTGTGCAGAAGATGGGATGGTAATACCGATGCTGATCTCAGTATTGAAAAACAAAACGAACATAACTATTATAAAGATTCAATTCGCACTAAAGAAATTCTTGCCAGACAAAAATTAAATCAGATAAAAATTAGAACAGAAAACAATTGAACAAATCAAGATCAACAACAAATAAACAGGTTCTCACTTTTCTTAACGAAAACGATTATGCTAACGCAGTAAAGCTTTTATTACAAACACAGATTAATGAATGGGATAAACTGGAAGAAGGTTATAAAAATTTATCATCACTTAAAACAAAAACTTTTTGGTTCGATGGTTTTAAAATTAAAATTCAACTTAATACGGAAAGAATACATTCTACCTCTGCAAAAGTTGATGTAGATTCGATAAAGAAGCGTAGTTGTTTTTTGTGTGAAAATAATCTCCCGGAAGAACAAAAAGGAATTGAACTGTTAGAAAACTATCTTCTTCTTTGTAATCCCTATCCTGTTTTTCCGGAGCATTTTACAATTGTTACAGTAAATCACAAACCGCAGGAAATATCATCTTCATTTAGTGATTTTGTTATGCTCTCAAAATTGCTTTCGGATAACTATACAATTATATACAATGGTCCGCAATGTGGTGCATCAGCTCCCGATCACCTACATTTTCAGACAGGCACAAAGTATTTTATGCCGATCGAAAATGATTTTCATTCAATAAAAAAAGAATTTGGTGATACCATTTTTTACAGTGAGGAATTAACGCTTACAGCATTAGATGATGATCTTAGAAGATTTATCAGTTTGGAAAGCACTGATGATAAAATATTATTAAAAGCGTTTAAAAGCATATATAATGAATTGAATGACATTAATAGTGAACCGTTGATGAACCTTATCTGCAATTATGATGAAGAATTTGGATGGCGGTTAATCATATTTTTAAGAGGCAAACACAGACCATCGCATTATTATCTGGAAGGAGAAAACCAGATAATATTAAGTCCCGCCGCAATTGATTTGGGAGGAGTTTGCATCTTACCGGTTGAAAAAGATTTTTATAAAATTGATAAAGAATTATTGATAAGTATATTCAACGAAGTTGCAATAAGTCTTAATGATTTCGAAAGTTTAAAAATTAAATTAAAGGACAATCTTTAATAATAACTCTTGTTAAGCTAAGTAAGGAATGTTGTAAATTATTTTAATCCCGAAGCTGTTTGCGGTGTTAATAAAAGTTGCTCAAATACTTCCCATCTTTTTTCAGGATCATCAGCAGTTCCCCCGTTTTTTTCAATGTAGTTCTTAATAATATCTTCACCAAGGTTATAATTAATTACATAACTCCGGTAATAATCAATAAAATCCAATTTCTTTTCAGCTCGTTCATTTGAAAAAAATTGATATATTTCTAAATATTCTACTGCTCTTTCTCTCGTCCAATTACCGTTAAGATAATTTCGTGCAGCTTCATTTCCTGCATAATCTAAATCTTCAGTTAACTCAAGAATGTGATAGTAAAGATCAGTATTATCAGGGTTTAAACCTGCAAGTGGAAACAACACATCTCTTTCAAACTTAACCCGCTCATCGCCGGGAAAGACCACCTGAATCCCGAAATTAGCTGTACCTTCGGCAATCAGTGAGGCAGGGCTGTATAACGGATAGATTGAAAATTCCACCCACCCGTTTTCTTTAAAAAAATTATTTTCCAACAAAATATTAAAAACATGATGTCCGGGATATCCTTCATGTGCAGCGAGATCAACTGCTTTTTCAATTTGTATCGGAAGATCCGTATTAACTTCAATAATGCTGAAGCTGTTTCCTTTGTACCAATTATAAGCTCCCCATGGCTTGTCGTTAACATACTTAACTTCAAAGTTTTCTTCTTCGGGAAGAGTAATATGTTTTAATGTTCTTCTTCTGCACTCGTTTATTGCCTTAGTAAATACCGTGTCAAGTTTTTCAGGAGGAATGATAAACTGGTTCTTAAATCCATTTAATCTTTTAGATAAATTGCCGCTACCAGGAACAATATTATCAAGTTCATTAATTATCTTTTGAAAGTGCTCGGTCGTAAAATTCGGTGGTTCGGCATCATAAAGTATCTGCGCTTCCTTGTCGAATGGAAACGTTCCGCCGGATATAATGAATATCATCCCTTTAACTGAAAGAAGCTGCTTTGAGAGAAAACGGTAACGTAAGGATTCCATCTCAGTTGCCTTATAATCATTGAGCGCTTCTAATTTATTAAGCAATTCATCGGCTTTGGAATTTAACGCATTAGTTAATGATGTATCAATTTCTTGTTTTGACAATTCGACCGGTTTCCACTCTTCCGGTCCGTAGTATACATCAACATAACCAGGTTTGTACAAACCGATTTCTAATACAAGTTTTACATATTGTTCAGCTATTTCATTCATTTTAAATTCTAATTCACTAATTGATTTTTGTTTATTATCACTACAAGAAAATAAAATTATTATTAACAATATTGTAAAAAATATTCGCATAATTACTTTAATAGTCTTAAAAATCAAATATTTACCTTTCAATTGAGAACAAACATACTCCAGCCGGTCGCCGGAATTTTAACACTAAAATTAGTATAGTTTATCACTTTTTTTTGTTACACACAAAACCAAATAGAAAAATTAGAATGAATAGTTAGTTATAAAAAAAGCCAGGCATTTGCCCGGCCTTAAATACGATTCACATGTAGTGAAAATTATTTTATGGGTGGATAAACTGCATTTTGTGCATGCTTTGAAACTTTGAATTTCAAAACTTTCTTTGCAGGTATAACCATTGATTGGCCTGTAGCAGGGTTTCTGCCAACTCTTTTCTTTCTGTCAACAACAGTTAATTTACCCAAACCTGGAATTGTAAAATCTTTTTTTGCTTCTCTGTGCGAAAGACTTACTAATTCATCCACAAATTGGTTCGCAACTTTTTTAGTTGTTCCCACTTTCTTTGCCAGGTGATCAACGATATCACCCTTTGTCATCGATTTGGTTGCCATATATTTTCTCCTTATATAATTTTAATGAATGTGACAGCGAAGATAAATATTATTTAGATTAAAAAAAATTTTTTAGCAATAAATTCAAAATATAATTCTCCTGAAACACCTATAAACAGAGGATTCCACTTACCTGCCCAATATGGAGAAAGTATCAGTCGTGCTTTGTGGCTTAGTCTATTATTAACTATTTTCTATATTTTAGAATTGAATAATCTCATTCTTGCAACTGATGATAAAATATCTTTTTATAACATTTTTAATTTTTAATTTAAGCATACTATCACAAACAGCGGATACATTATTTAATGTATCAGATAGCTTAGCCGTAGATACATTGTCTGTATTTACAAGTAACGATTCTCTTTTTGTTAACGACTCTACAAATGCAATTGATGAAACTGTCAAACCGGACTCATTAATTCCAATACAGGGCATAGCCCGAACAGATGTTTTGCAGATCATTAATAAAAGAACTTTCCTCTTTTATAATTACCGCTACACAGGGGATTTCCTTCGTTCCTTCCCTTTTAATTTTATTAAAGATCTGGGATTTATGGGGCAGCCAAATGAAACCTTTGTTTATGGGGTAGGTGCAGGCGGTATAAGTTTTATGGAAGATGGAGTGCTGTGGAATAACAGGTTTGTAAATGCTCTCGATTTAAATGAAATTCAAAGTGAAGATATTGATTCAATTGAAATTGTTCCTTCACCAAGGGGATTTTTATACGGACCTTATAACAATCCTGTTACAGTTAATTTTATTATGAAGGATTTCCTTTCACCCGAACCTTATTCCAGGATAAGATATTATGAAGGACCGGATGGTGAAGCGATGTTCGATGGTAAGTTTAATGCGCGAATTGCTAAAAAATTTAGCATGTCCTTTCAATTAACTCACCGTAAAACAGACAGTACTTTTGCAAACAACGAATTTAGCATGTGGCAGGCGAATACAAAATTAAAATATTACTTATCAAACTCTATAAATATTTCGGCTATCTACAGCTTTGTTGATAGTGATGTGGGGTTGAACGGCGGAGTTGATGTTGACAGTATTGCTCAAGTAACAAATGATATTAATTCAATTATATATGACAGACAACTTGCACCTGTTGTTTATCCAAACAGAGGTAAAAGTGTTGTAAATCATAATTTTGGTCTACGTTTTCAAGCAAAAGCATTTGATGAATCTAACACCGATTTGATATTTTATCACAGAATTTCTCGTAATGAAATTAAAGATCACAACGAAAGTTTGAGTTTAAAATTAATGAATGATAGTAAAACAAGTGGGGTTAATCTTAAACACTATCAAAGGATAGGTGTTTTATCGTTTGAATTATTTGGTCTTTTTGAAAAGAGTAATGGAGATTTCGAGGATTATTTAAACACAACTTTCAATACTTCTATATCCGATTGGGAGTTTACTCAAATATCCGGAGGTCTCGATCTATCTCTGCATCTATTAAATGATAAACTAATCCCATCAGTTTTTTATAAATATGTTAATCAAAGCAGGTATTTTAAACAGATAGGGGATGATAACAACATTTTGTTAACGGATGAAACAGAAGGTTTATCTGGAATGGGAACCGACTTACAATTTATTGTTAAAAACGGAATGAGTTTTTATGCCGGCGCTTCAATATTTCAACAGGCAGAACTTTTATCGAATAAAATCAGTGAGGATACAAAAACATTTGAATTAGGTGGAAAATACATTGGCAGCAACATATTTACAGATCTTAAATTTTTTAAACGGAGAGGTTCATCATCAACTATTCCACATTATAAACCTCAGAATCCTGCTATTGTATACGGCAATCTTTCCGGGATTGGGTTGAGACTAAACGTTAACTACTGGAAATTTCTGATTGAAACAAACACCTCTTATTATTTTAATGCAGATGAAGACAAATTACTCGGTGTACCGGAACTGCAATTTGTTGGAGGCTTATTTGTAAACGGTTTTTTCTTTGATGATAATTTATTACTAAAAGCGGGTGTGCAGTTTTATTATACCGGAGCAAATAATGTTTACAGTAATGTATGGGAAGAAATCATATATGTTGAACCATCAAACAAAATTGATATAACTGTCGCCGGTGAAATAAAGGGAGTGGCAATAGTATACTTTGGATGGGAAAACTTGTTTAACAACCAATACTTTATAACACCGTATTATCCGATGCAGGAAAGAAACATACGTTTTGGAATTTCGTGGGAGTTGTTTAATTAAACCCCTCTGTCACTTCGTGACATCTCCTCTTGTAAAGGGGAGAAAAGCTATTTGCTGGAATTAATAATCTAAAGACTTAACATATCTTTAAATTTAATTGCCTGTCTGCGTGAGACCTCAACTTTCTGTCCGTCTTTAAGTTTTACAAGCAATCCCCCGTTAAGCCAAGGTTCTATTGATCCAATCCATTTTAAGTTTACAATATGTTTCCTGTTTGCCCTGAAAAACGTTTTGTCATCAAGCCGTTCATCAAGATAATTTAACGTGCGAAGAATAAGCGGTTTGTTTTCACCAAAATAAATTCGCACATAGTTTCCTTCAGATTCAAAAAGCCGTACGTTTTCCAGTTTAACAAACCAGCATTTTTCCCCGTCTTTCACAAACACCTGGTCGCCTTCCGTTAAGAAATCCTTATCAAGGTCACTTATTGTTTTTTTGCGTTTCTTTTCTATTAGTTTGTTTACGGTTTCTTCAAGCCGTTTTGGTTCGATGGGTTTTAAAAGATAATCAAGTGCGTTGTACTCGAATGCTTTAAGCGCATACTCATCATAGGCGGTAACAAAAATTACAGTTGGTACAGCGTCAAGTTCTTCAAGCATATCAAATCCGGTTTTGCCGGGCATTTGTATATCCAGGAAAAGCAGGTCGGGTTTGAGCTCCTGTATCTTCTCAAGTGCATCATCTGCATTTACTGCTTCGCCAACTACATTAATTTCTTTAAATGGTGTTAATAATCTTTTTAATTCTGTTCTTGCTAATCTTTCATCATCAATTATTAAGGCTTTCATTAATCTGATCCTCCTATTGGAATTTTTAATTTTGCTAAAACTATATTTTCATTATCGTTCCTAAGAACAAAGGATGCACGTTCACCATAAAGTAAGTTTAACCTGTGTTTTGTGTTGGCAACACCAAATCCTTTAGAATTTTTCAAAGCATCATTGTCAAGATAACCAATATTTCTTATTTCTATTAGCAAATCTGAATGCTCAACTTTTGATTCAATTAGAATTTCTCCGCCCTCAGTTTTTTTTGAGATGCCATGCTTTATTCCGTTTTCTACCAAAGTTTGTATCATCATTGGGGGAATTTCCACACGACCAGCTTCGTTACTGAAGTTTATGCTGTACATAAGCCGTTCTTCAAATCTCATTTTTTCAAGATCGAGATAATCTTTTACAGCTTCAATTTCTTCACTTAACAGTACGCTCTCGGCTCTTTCCATTTTAAGTGAATACCGAAGGATATTAGAAAGTTTTGTTAAGGCAACTTTCGCATTTTCAGGGTCTTCTTCTATTAAGGAACGAATGCTGTTCATCGCATTGAACATAAAGTGCGGATTTAATTGTGACTTAAGAGTTTTTAATTCGTAATCTTTTACAGCAGCTTCCCATATTAAAGCTTCAATCTCGGTTTTTTTATAGTTTTCAAGGTAATGAATTGAAAAATAAACAAGAACCCAAAAAAGTGCGATTCCCGATGTGATTGTTACCCCAACTATTGGATTTATTGCAGTGTAGTCTTCCTTATGAATCGCACCGGTTAAGAAGCTAACGATATATACCACTCCGTAAATAGCTAACCCAAGTAAAAAACCCGAGAGAAGAACCCTTGGGATTATTTTATTTAAAGGAAATTCAAGCCAGTTTTGCTTTTTTATTATTCCCCTAAAAGTGTGTGTAGTACCAATCCCCGCAAATACAAAGTAAATGCCGATAACTATCCTTTCCCACTGTAACTCTACAAATGATGAAATGATTAGAAGATTTAGCAGAATAAAAGTGGTCCAACCCGATATTTGGCATATCCAGTAAAGATGTTTACGACTGATTTTTAACTTATTCAAAGGCATCTTCTTTAAACGTGATGTTGCAGAAGGATAATTTAAGTTCTTAATTGCATGCATTAAATATAATTGTAGCTGTGATAAAACAAAACTATTTGGTGAGATAAAATAAATGGGATATTTACCAGACCTTTTCCATTTTTATGTGTTAAAAATAGGTCACTGCTATGAAAGATATTAATTTTTATTATTAGAGGTTATATAAAGTGATGCGTGGAATTAATGTTTGAAAATAGAGTTGAAAAGTAAAGGGGGTAGTAATCTTATCTTTATCGATTTGTTACTTCACACGCTGTCACTTTGGTACGAAGAAATGATTTATCTGCAGTTAATTGTAACGCAGGACCATTGCCCTGCGCCACAAAGTTGAATATCTTATAAAGAAAGAATATCGTTGTAAATTATAAATGCCATAAGCAGTAGAAGAATTATTAATCCCGTGTTTTGAATTGCAATTTTTATTTTAACAGGGATCTCTCTTTTTGTAATTCCTTCAATTAAAATTACTATAAGATGGCCGCCGTCTAAAACAGGGAAAGGCATTATATTTAAAATTGCCAAACTTAAACTTAGCAGAGCAAGAAAATATAAAAAGCTTGACATACCACTGTCAGCAGATTTTGCAGCATACTGTGCAATCTTAACCGGTCCGCCAAACGCTTTTCCAAACTCTATTTTACCTGTAAATACTTTACCAAGCATATTAAAAGTCAGGTCTGTCATCTTTACAATATCCAGCCATCCAAGATAGAATGATTCAAAAAACCCGGAAGTTTTATAATAAGAGTCCCCGGTAAAACGGGATCCAATACCAATTCCAATCATTCCGTCTTCGCCCGGCGTAACGGAAAATGACAGAGTATCATTACCGCGCAACATAACAATCGGCAATTCAGTTTCAGGATTTCCTTTAATTATCTCAGTTACTTGTTTGTGCGAATAGATTGGGATATCATTAATTTGATAGAATATATCATTTGCCTCTAATCCAGCTTTAAGAGCGGGAGAATCTTCCATGATAGCTGTTACAACTGCTCTTGTTCCATGAGGAAGAAGAAAATTAAATTGAGTCTCATCATCAGGTATAATCGAGCGAGGTACAAAAATGTTTTTTTTAACGCCATCACGTTTTACTGTAACATTTAAATCTTCGCCAAGTGTATTAATAAAAAATTCAGCGCGTACATCTTCCCAATAATTAACTTTCACATTATTAATAGAAACAATATCATCACTATATTTTAAACCAAGCGAATCAAGAGAACTGCCTTGCTCGATATATCCTATGGTTGTAGTTTTGGTTACAGGTTTACCCCGAAAGAAATTTCCGCCCCAAAAGATAATCCACGCAAGCAGCAGATTCATTAATACACCTGCCGTAATAACAAATACTTTTTGCCACATTGGTTTTGCACGAAATTCATACGGCTGGGGTTCTTTATCAGCAAAACTTGCATCAAAACTTTCATCTATCATACCGGCAATTTTAACGTAGCCACCTAAGGGAAGCATCGATAATCTGTAATCGGTGTTTCCTTCGCCATCGAAATCTTTTGGTAATTCACCAAAATTAAACCCGGTTTTCTTATTCCATCCGAATAATCTTTTTCCAAAACCGATTGCAAAAACATCCACTCTCATTCCGCTTAACTTAGCAGCGGCAAAGTGTCCGAATTCATGAATAAAAACTAGTATTCCAATTGTTAATGCAAAATAAAATATATAATCCATTTATAAAGAGGTTCCTTCTAAATTAAGTTTCTAACAAAATTTCGTGTTTCCGTATCACATTCAAAAATCGTGTCAAGATTCAGCATTTGATGATTTCCTATTTTTTCGAGCGCTTTTTCAATTAATACAGGTATCCGTGAAAATTTAATTTCTCTATTTAAGAATTTTTCAACCGCAATTTCATTCGCGGCGTTAAGCACACAAGGTGCTGTTCCTCCTGCTTCCAACACATCGAATGCCAGTTTGAGGCATTCAAATTTTTCGAAATCAGGTTCATAAAAGTCCAAAGTTCCGATAGACGGTATATTTGTTCTCTCAAAATCGTTAAGCAATCTCTCCGGAAAAGTAAGAGCATATTGAATCGGCAATTTCATATCGGGCAAACCCATCTGTGCTTTTATCGATCCGTCTCTAAATTGTACCATTGAATGTATAATTGATTGCGGATGAACTACCACATCAATTTTTTCAGTAGAAAGACCAAATAACCAATGAGCCTCGATAACTTCAAGTCCTTTATTCATCATAGTAGCAGAATCAATTGTAATTTTATTCCCCATTTTCCAGTTTGGATGATTAAGCGCTTCATTAACGGTTGCGTTCTCAAAGAACGATTTATCCTTATTTAAAAACGGTCCGCCAGATGCTGTAATTATCAGTTTTTCAACTTCATCAATATTTTCACCAACTAGGCATTGATATATAGCGCTATGTTCCGAATCGACCGGAATTATTTCGGCACCATATTCTTTACTATAATTGTTCACTACTTCACCGGCAACCACAAGAGTCTCTTTGTTTGCAAGAGCAATTCTCTTTCCTCTTTTAATTGCCTCAATTGTGGGAGCGAGTCCTGCATAACCAACCATTGCACCAACAAAAATATCGTACTCCACCACGGATGCAGCATTAATCAATCCATCAACCCCGACCAATAATTTACAGTTGGCGGGCAGTTGATGCTTAATTTTTTCCGCAGCATTTTTTTCTTTAACAACAACAAGATCCGGCTTAAACTCTTCTATTTGATCAAGAAGAAGTTTGGTGTTTGAGTTTACTGTTAATGCGGAAACATTGAAACGATCCGGGAAATTTCTGATAACATTAAGCGTGTTTACACCAATCGAGCCGGTTGATCCTAATATAAATACATTCTTCATATAAAATTTCAAATTAAAGATTTTAAAGGTAAAAAAGTAAGATTTCTAATACAATGTATTAGAAATTATGTAAAATTGTTTTTGAAGTAGTTTTGATGTCAATCATTTTTAATTATCAGTTTTTCTAAATTAAATAATTGTTACATGTTCATTCTTTAACTCTTCTAACAAAAAGAGAACTTTTAATTAAGTATATCTCTTATTATTCCCCTTGAAACCTTCATTTTAATCCTTATTTTAGAAATATGATATTAAGAATATTCATCACTATAGTTTTTTCTGCGGTACTTTTAGTTGCACAGAATAACAGATTGCAAAACAAATTTGCACTTGCGCAAAGCTATGAACATTCCGGTGATTTTGAAAAAGCCTCTAAAATTTATGAAGAACTACATCAACGCGAACCGCAAAATAATTTATACTTTGAATCGCTTAACCGTACTTATGTACAGCTAAAAAATTATGCTGCTTCTGTAAACATAATCGAGCAGGGAATTGCGAGAAAACCAAACGATATAAATTTATACGGATTACTTGGCTCAACTTACTACCTAATGGGAAACGAAGAGAAGGCATTTCAGGTTTGGGATGAACCGTTTTCCTTCCTTGAACCGAATCCCATATTTTACAGGGTGATTGCTACTTATGCCGTTGATAGGCGTGCCTTTGGTAAAGCTATTGACCTGTTTAGAAGAGGGAAAGAGATATCGCCGGATAAAATTATTTTTTCATACGATCTTGCACAGCTTTATTCTTTAACAATGCAGTATGAAAGTGCTGCGGAAGAATATTGCACAATCTTATCAGACGATCCTTTACAACTGCAAAATGTTCAGACTAAAATTTTAGCAAATGCAAATAAACCCGGTGCTTTAAAAGTTACAATTCCCATTGTAGAGCAATATATAGATGAAAACAATCTAAGCGTCTCATTTTTGCTTGCAAGATTGTACATTGAAAACAAAGATTTTGATAAAGCTTATGAAATTTATGTTAATATTGATGAAAATCAATCTCAAAAGGGAATAGAGCTTTATAGGTATGCAGAATTTCTTTTCAGAGAAGGTGAGTATGAAATTTCTAAAAATGTTTATCAATCTATCATTAAACTTTATCCCGGGTCACCTTTAATTCCTTCAGCAAAGCTTGGGTTTGCAAAATCTTTAGAATCGATTTTAATGGAAGATTATTCCGGACAAATACCTCTTTGGAAACCTTACTTTGTTTTCAAGACTTATGAATCTGAGCAAGTGAAAGAAGTTATTGATGCTTTCAATGAAGTTGCCGGAGTTTATAAAAATTCTGAAGCTTCATATGAAGCGTTGCTTCGGATTGGGATGATAAAATTTTATTTGCAAAACAAACAAAATGAAGCAACGCAATATTTTAAGAAGATCATTAATGAAGCTGTTATGTCTGCAAGCACAGCAGATGCATATAGCGAGCTTGGTAAGATCGATTTGCTTAATGGTAATCTGGCAGAAGCAGAAACGAATTTTTCGCAAATTACTGTGTTGGCAAAAACTAACCAGCATAAACTAAACGATGCAAAATATAAATTAGCAAGGGTTAAATTTTATAACGGAGATGTTGAGGCAGCACAAAAACTTCTTGCAGATATTTTAAAGAACCTGAAAGATGATAATGCAAATGATGCTCTTTCATTATCGTTACTTCTAAACACATCAAAAAACGATTCTGTTAATATAATGCTTTTTGCTGAAGCGGAATTTTTAGCAGACCAAAAAAAGTTTGGCGATGCCGCAATAAAATATGACTTGATATCTAAAAGTCCTCAGGCATTTATTCTTCACTCCATAACAAGCATTCGTTTAGCTGAAATGGAACTCGCACTGAATAATTATCCCCGCTCAATAGAACTGTTTGAAATTGTTGTGGAAGAGGGTGAAAAAAACATTTATGCGGATAAAGCGTTATATTTACTGGCACAAATTTTTCAGTATGGTATTGGCGATAATGCCAAAGCAATTGAACTTTACGAAATGCTTCTTGCTAAATTCCCTTCATCCATTTACATTGATAAAGCAAGAAACGAAATCTTAAAACTAAGAGAAAAAATAAGTTAGGAAGTAACAATGGTTAAAAAGCTAGGTCAGAAAATTGTTAAATGTTCATTTTGCGGAAGAGAAGGCAGCGAAGTAGGCAGTATGATTGCCGGACCTGATGTTTACATTTGCGATATTTGCATTGCAAGCAGTGTTGATATCTTAAAAAATAATCTTGCTGCTTACAAAAACAACAAAGCTGTTGAGAAACCAAAACGCACTCCGCAGGTAATTAAAAAAGCATTGGATGAATATGTGATTGGGCAGGAAAGAGCAAAGAAAGTGCTTTCTGTTGCAGTTTACAATCATTATAAAAGAATAAGTTCTCGCTCATCTTTCTTTGAGCTTGATGATGTTGAAATTGAAAAGAGTAATATTCTTTTAATGGGTCCGACTGGTGTAGGCAAAACTCTTCTTGCACAAACCCTTGCAAAAATACTTGATGTTCCCTTTGCCATAGCAGATGCAACAACACTTACTGAAGCAGGTTATGTTGGAGATGATGTTGAAACAGTTTTAGTCCATTTATTACAGGCATCTGATTACAATCTTGAAAGAGCGCAAAAAGGAATAGTGTATATTGATGAAATAGATAAAATTGCCCGTAAAAGCGAAAGCACATCAATTACACGCGATGTTTCGGGTGAAGGTGTACAGCAGGCACTGTTAAAAATTCTTGAAGGAACTGTTGCCGGTATTCCTCCGAAAGGCGGAAGAAAACACCCCGAACAAAGTCTTATAAATCTGGATACAAAAAACATACTATTTATTCTTGGTGGTGCATTCTCCGGAATAGACAAGATTATTGCTACGAGGATAAATAAAAATAAAATGGGCTTTGCTGCCGATTTAAAAGATAGAGAAACCGATGATGATCTTTTAAAACATATTCTGCCGGAAGACTTACTTAAGTATGGATTAATACCCGAATTGATTGGAAGGATACCGATTGTTGCTCCGCTTCAATCATTATCCAAAGAAGCAATGAAAAGTATACTTTCCGAACCGAAGAACGCTATACTTAAGCAATATAAAAAATTATTTATGATGGATAATGTTGAGCTTGAGTTTGATCGGTTTGTCGTTGATACTATTGTTGAAAGAGCGATGGAACGAAAAACCGGCGCGCGTGCTCTTCGTTCGATTGTTGAAGATTTTATGCTCGATATTATGTATGATTTACCTGGTAAGAAAAATGTTGAAAAATGTATTATAACAAAAGATGTTATCGAGTACGGTAAAAATCCCCTATTCCTAAAGTCAGATAAAAAATCTGCCTAATTTTTTAATTTGATTATCGTTGTAGGGGCGATTCGCTGAATCGCCCTATTTTATTATTATGACTTCAAGAATATTTCTTAATATCACACTATTATTTCTATTGTCGTCGCTTTCGATCTATTCACAGTCGAAACTTCTCATCTATATGGATATGAATCAGACCAACCATTTAAAAGCTTACGGTATTACATTTAATGCACTTAATAAAGGCATTAAAGCCGACTGGCTTTTAAATTATCGCGGTGGTTCCTTCCTTCTCGATTACGATGATAGAATTGCAGCCGAGTGCCGTCTTGAAGGAATTACTTTTAACCAAGTTTCTTTAACGGAAACAACTGATATTTACGCATTTGTACAAAGTGATGAAAACAATATGGATGTGATAAGATTAGAGAAAGCACCTAAGATAGCTGTTTATGTTCCGCCGGGATTTCAGCCATGGGATGATGCTGTTACAATGGTTTTAGAATATGCAAAAGTTCCCTATGATAAAATATGGAATGATGAAATTCTTAAAGGTGATCTGGAAAAATACGATTGGCTTCATCTTCATCACGAGGATTTTACAGGGCAGTACGGAAAGTTTTATGCAAGTTTCAGCAATGCACAGTGGTATATCGATCAGCAAATCCAGTACGAACAAAATGCAAAGAAGAACGGGTTTAAAAAAGTTGCAGATATGATGAAGACAGTATCCGCAATTATCAAAAATTTTGTTGGGCAAGGTGGGTTTTTATTTGCAATGTGTTCTGCAACCGATAGTTATGACATTTCTCTATCTGTACAGGATGTTGATATCGCAGCACAAATGTACGATGGAGATGCCGCAGACCCGGGTGCACAAAACAAGCTGGATTTTAATAGCACTCTTGCCTTTTCCGATTTTAACCTTGAATTGAATCCTTACGTTTATGAATACAGCGATATTGATATTCAGCCGATAGAAGTTGGAAATTTTGATAATGATTATTTCACGTTATTCGAGTTTTCTGCAAAGTACGATCCCGTTCCAACTATGCTTACCCAGGATCACGTAAATGTAGTGCACGGATTTATGGGACAGACAACAATGTTTAGAAGAAGCAGAATAAAAAAATCTGTTATAATACTTGCTGAAAGAGAAGGAACCGACCAGGTAAAATATTTACACGGTAATTACGGTAGAGGAACTTTTACATTTTACGGCGGGCACGATCCCGAAGATTACCAGCATGCTGTTGGAGATCCACCTACAGATTTAGCGTTGTACAAAAATTCTCCGGGTTACAGGTTAATACTTAACAACATTCTATTTCCCGCAGCCACAAAGAAGAAACAGAAAACATGAATTATTACCCGTTCATAGTGAAATTAGTGCCACGGGATAAGCGGATTTTAACTACTTTTACTTCCAATATTTTCCTAAAATTATTAGATGAAAACATTAAAAATTAACAACACCACAGAAGAAATTGAAATTGGAAAAATTGTTTGTGTGGGAAGAAATTATGTCGAGCACGCAAAGGAATTAGGAAATGAAGTGCCTGAAAAACCTGTTGTGTTTTTAAAACCTGCATCAGCAATAATTTTTTCCGGTGATGAGATAAAGTATCCTCCATTCTCGGAAGATATGCACCACGAAGTTGAATTGGTGCTGCTCATCGGAAATAAAATTAAAGATGGATCTTTAGAAATTGCAGATAACGCAATTGCCGGTTTCGGTGTTGGATTGGATATGACTTTGCGGGATGTTCAATCAAAACTAAAAAGCAAAGGAAACCCATGGACAATCGCAAAGTGTTTTGATACATCAGCGGTATTATCAAAGTTTGTTTCGAAAGAAGATCACAATCTTACTTTAGATGAAGAGATATTTTTAACCGTTAATGATGAAGAAAGACAACGCGATAAACTAAACAAGATGATCTTTAAACCGGCTGAGTTAGTTAAGTATCTATCTTCGCTGATGACATTGGATGAGGGAGATTTGATTTTTACCGGAACACCAAAAGGAGTTGGTAAAGTTGAAAAGGATGATGTTATTAAAGCAGGAATAGAGGGTGTCGCAGAGTTAATGGTTCAGATTAGTTAATAAAATTCAAAACCCAAAATTCAAAAAAAATAATAAAACACACAAGAGGAATATTCATTTAGTACTTAATTGAATTACATTTTGATTTTTGCTTTTTGAATTTTTATCTTCATTTATTCAACTCACTTAATGAGTTTTTGATTAATTCTTCCAAAGTACAGGCAGGTGAAGAGGACAGGATTTGCCTAACAACCTTTTCAGCAGTTGCATAATTATAACCTAAAGTAGATAACGCCGATACTGCTTCCTGTTTAACGCCAAGTGGTACAGTGCTATCGCCTTCAATCCTTACTTCACCGACTTTACTTTTTAATTCTAAAATTAATCTATCAGCGGTTTTTTTGCCGATGCCCGGAATGGCAACTATCCGGGATACATCCCCGTTTAGTATTGCATCCTTTAAGTCTTCCGTTTGAATTCCCGAAAGGACACCAAGTGCTAATTTTGGTCCTATTCCGCTTATCGAAATAAGCAGTTCAAAAATTTCCTTTTCCGATTCATTATGAAAACCGTAAAGTGTAATTGAATCTTCTTTAACATGAGTGTGAATGTAGAGAGAGACTATTTTTTTGTTAGAAATTTCTTCGAAAGTATTTATTGAAATAAAAACAACATAACCAACCCCGTTCACATTCAATAAAATTTTAGTTGGTTTTGAAGAGATAATTTTGCCGGTTAAATATCCAATCATCTTTCTGCCCTCATTCGCTTATTACTCTTTCAGGAAATGCTTCGGTAAACTGTTTCCAGTTCATGTTTCCTTTTGCTGGTGATTTCATTCTGAATGCATGGCAAAGAGCAATTGCAAGTGCATCTGTTTCATCGGATTTCATATTCTTCTTATCTAAAACTAATATTGATTTTATCATAAACCCAACCTGTTCTTTTGTTGCAGAACCTCTGCCGACGACAGATTTTTTTATCTCGCGCGGAGAATACTCACTTGTAGGTATGTTGTTAAGAACCGCTGCAAGAATTGCCACACCTCTTGCGTAACCTATCTTCATTGCTGATTGAACATTCTTTCCATAAAATGCTGTTTCAATCGCGAATTCATCCGGTTTATGCAATCTGATTATTTTATTTATTTCTTCATGAATGACTTTTAAACGTGTAGGAATCGGTTTTGTGGAAGGAAGACTGATTACCCCACTGGCAATTTTTGTGAAAGCATTACTTTCATATTTAATGATGCCGTAACCAGTTATGGTTGTACCGGGATCAATTCCAAGTATTATCATTTTAGTTTGGAACTGCCTAAAAGTATTAACGTAGTCTTTAGATTGACAGTCGTTATGCTTTTAAGTTAATACCTTAAATTATTATTGAATCAAATCTTCGTCAAAATCCGCATTGGAATAAACGTTTTGTACGTCTTCACTATCTTCCATTGCTTCAATTATTTTCATTACTTTTTCTGCATCATCTCCGCTTACATTAACGGTATTTTTTGCAATCCACTGCAAAGATGCATTTTCAATCTGCATGTCTGCTGCAACCAAAGCTTTTCTAACAGGGTCAAACGATTCAAGGTCAGTTTGTACTTCAAAGTAATCTTCTTCAGTTTGAAGGTCTTCTGCACCGGCTTCCAGCACAATATCCATTATTTCATCTTCTGTTTTATTCTGAATCGGAAGAGTAATAATACCCTTACGATCGAACATCCAGGCAACCGAACCGTTTTCGCCCATGCTTCCGTTATATTTGCTGAAAAGATGTCTTACTTCGGCAACACTTCGGTTTTTATTATCGGTAGCAACTTCAATAAGCATTGCTACACCACCCGGACCGTATCCTTCATAAGTAATTTCTGTATAGGTAACACCTTCTAGTTCGCCAGTTGCTTTTTTTATTGCGCGCTCAATATTATCAGCAGGCATATTAGCAGCCTTTGCGTTATCGATTGCAAGGCGTAACCTTGGATTAGCGCCTGGATCTCCGCCGTTTTCTCTTGCAGCAATTGTAATCTCCTTGATAAGCTTTGTGAACATTTTTCCACGTTTTGCGTCGGCTGCGCCTTTTTTTCTTTTGATAGTCGACCATTTTGAATGCCCGGACATTATACTTTCTCCTCTAACATCAATTTTGTTTTATGTCTTTTAATCTAAATTGAGGAAACGATTTATCGTTCCTTATAATTTTATCTATCGTATAAACAATGTTTAAATCACCATTCGAATTTATTAAAATATCGTAATAATCACTCATATTAAAACCGATACAATCAAATATTTTATTACACCCTTCTTGTTTAAAGCTACAGAGCAAGTGGTTTTGATTATTACCAATTTTTCTTGGTGAGTTGTAAAGCATTACATTTTCCGAAAGGAATACCGGGCGCATATTTCCAGGTCCGAAAGGGGAAAACTGATCCAGAATTCTTAACAACTTTGGTGTGATCTCTGAAAAACGGAGCGGCGAATCAATGACTATTTCGGGAAGCAGTTCATCATCGTTTAAGGAAGTGCGAACTATTTCGTTGAACTTATCTTTAAAGTCACCCAGTTTTTCAAGTTCAATAGCAAGTCCGGCAGCAGCACGATGCCCGCCGAATTGAATAAGATAATCTTTGCACTGTTCAAGTGCTTCATAAATGTCAAAATTAGAAATACTTCTTGCCGAACCTTTTGCCACACCATCAATTGTGGTAAGCATAATGGTTGGGCGGTAATATTTTTCAACAAGCCGTGATGCAACAATCCCGATAACACCGGGATGCCATTCTTCCTGATGTAAAACAATTGCCCTGTCATTTTTAAAATCGAGTGTGTCTTCTACAAGTTCCATAGCAGCATCAAAAGTATCCACATCAATTTTGCGCCGCGCATAGTTTTCCGATTCGAGAATGCTCGCTAATTCTTTCGCTTCTTTTTTATCCTCTGAAATAAGGAGCTCAACTGCACGCTCAGCATCTCCCATTCTTCCAACCGCATTAATTCTAGGTGCAATTGTAAAAACAATTTGTCCAGATGATAAATCTCCAGGGTGAAGATGGCTGGCTTCAATAAGAGCTTCAAGTGCAGGGCGGGGAGATTCATTAATTAGTTTTATCCCTTCGCTAACAATAATTCTGTTTTCATCAGTAAGTGAAACAATATCAGCCGCACTTGCGAGCGCTACAAGATCAAGATATTCCAACGGCATATCTCGCTTACCGATTCTTTCGGCTAAACCCTGTGCAAGTTTAAATGCTACACCTGCACCGCATAAACATTTAAATGGGTAATTACAATCTGGTTTAAGGGGATCTAGTACAGCAAGTGCATTTGGAATTTCTTCTTTCGGTTTGTGATGATCGCAGATTATTACATCCATGCCAAGTTGATTAGCGTAATCGATTTCTTCTATTGCTGTTATTCCGCAATCAACACTTATAAGAAGAGATGTGCCTCTTTCTTTTACGTGGTCAATTCCTTGTTTTGAAATTCCATATCCTTCTGTTAATCTTTTAGGAATATAAAATCCCACATTCGCATCAAGCGCTTTTAAAAATAGGTATAGTACAGAAGTTGCACAGGTTCCATCAACATCGTAGTCGCCATAAATTGTTATTAGCTCGTTTTCCGTGAGTGCTTGAATAAGACGATGAGTAGCAGTTTCCATACCGTCCATAAGAAAAGGATCGTGAAGATATTCGAGTGAGGGTCTGAAAAAATGTTTTGCTTCATTAAATGATTGTATATTCCTCTGAACCAATATACGGGTCAATGTTTCCGAAATATTCAGTGATTCAGCAAGAGTTTCAACTGCAAAATCATCCTTTATTTCCTTAATATTCCAACGTTTTTGCAACATAAAATGATGAATTAAAAATGCAAAGAACAATTAGAAAAAATCAATCCTGTAAGCCGAATTCTGTATCCCGAAAAAAATCGGGGCGGCAATTATTTATCTAGCCCAAATGTTACCATTTGGATCCAGCAGTCTACCCGGAGACTATCGGAGCGAACAACCCCGCTTCCCAATAATATTGGGAAACAATCTCCCTATTTGACATTGCTTCGGGTGTGGTTTACCGTGCCTCCAATGTTACCATTGGAGCGGTGGGCTCTTACCCCGCCATTTCACCTTTACCCCGAAAAATCGAGGAAGTATATTTTCTGTGGCACTGGCAGTAATCATAAGATTTTTCTTACAATTCCCGGGAGTTACCCGGCACCTTGTTCTGTGAAGTTCGGACTTTCCTCTACACTGTTAAACAGTGCAGCAATTGCCCGGACTGACTTATTCCATTATTCTTCTAAAATAAAAATTGCCCGCTAATTATTAAAACGAACAATTTTGCTAATTACGTATTAATTTTAACGATAAATATTGAACACACAATGTGTTCTGCAAATTGCGCTAATATACTAAATTAACTTGCCTAAATCATTAGAAAAGCTTGGTTGTAATAGCTATTAATAAAATCAACTATTTAAAAACCCGAGGAATCCACAAATGGGATTTTTAGTGTTCTCTGTTATTCTTCTGCAAGCTGAGTAATTTCATTTGAGACTAATATTCTTCCGCAATATTCGCAAAGATATAACTTGTTATTCTGCCGTATTTCCAATTGTCTTTGAGAAGGGACAACATTGTGGCATCCCGAACAAGCAGACCTTTTGATTGTCGCTATTGCTTTGCCTTTCTTTGCTTTTCTTATCCTGATGTAAGCAGATATATCTGGTTTCTTCACTTCGCTTTCTATTTTCTTTCTTATACTAAGCAGTTTGGTTTCTTCTTTTTCATTTGCTTTAATAATCTCTTTTAAATTTGACTTGCTTTCTTTAAGTTGCTGATTTAATTCATCAAGCATTGGTTTAATATCTTCAACTTGAACAGTGAGACTTTTACTAAGATCAGCAAGTGAATCATTTTCAGTAGTCAGTTTTTCTATTTGACTTTCAGTGTGATCAATCTCCTTTGTAAGCGCATCATATTCCTTGTTGTTTCGTACCTGGTAAAGTTGAGATTTAAATTTCTTTTGGTTCTCAGTAAGTTTTTCAATATCTATTTCGTTTCTATCACGTTTTTTAAGAGATTCCTTCTGTTCCTTTTCCATATTAGAAATATCTTCTTTCACACGATCAATTTTTTCTTCCAATTCTTTAACGGTATTCGGAAGATCTCCTCTCAACTCTTCAAGTTCATCAAGCTGATCATCAATAAGTTGAAGCTGATAAATTATTTTTAACCTGTTATGCAATTTAATTATGCTCCTCAGTTGTTGTAAAAAATTATTGGGTTTGTTGAACCGCGATATTTATAAACTTTAATTCTCTTTTCTTTGTTAAGAAAGAACTCCAATCTCTTTTGTATTTCGTCAATTGAATGAATTTCCGTTTCATAATGTCCAGCATCAATAAAAAGGATTTTTCCCGCAGCATCCTGAAACGAATGATATTTCACGTCAGCTGTAATAAAAGCATCTGCATTTAACTCAGATGCAGTATTTAGTAAATCGGAGCAGGAGCCACCGCACACAGCTACTCGTTTTATATTCCCTTTTTTCCCGTTTGAATACTTTAAATTTTTTGCGTTTAAATTTTTCGAAACGAAATCAAGAAATTCATTTTTGATCATAGATTTTTTCAATTCACCAATTGCCCCCATTCCATAATGGCTATTTTCATTTTTAAGCGGATATAAATCGTATGCAACTTCTTCGTAGGGATGGGCTGATTTCATTGCCATTATCACTTTAGGCAGTTTCCAGTTATCAACAATCACTTCTAATCTAATTTCATCTACAGATTCAAGTTGGTCTTTAGTACCTATTGCTGGACTTGTTTCTTTCGTACCTTTAAATGTTCCGGTACCTTTAATTCTGAAACTACAATTTAAGTAGTTGCCAATTATTCCTCCACCGGAGAGATGAATTGCATTTGAAACCTCTTCAACATTATCTTCCGGTACAAACACCACTAATTTTATTTGATTTTCTTTTAAGTGATGCAAGAAATTTATGTTTTGCAGATTTAATCTCTTTGCAAGCTGAAAGCTTACCCCATCTTTTGTGAAATCCAGGTTTGTATGAGCGGAGTAAAGAGTCACATCATTTTTTATAAGTTTCTCAACAAGTTTTGAGGTAGAATCTGATTCCGTATTAATTTTTTTTAAAGGGTTGAAGAGTAAGGGATGGTGGGTAATAATAAAATTACATTTCTTTATAAGTGCCTGTTTTATCAC
>JBATTD010000303.1:0-3847 GCA_049670345.1 Ignavibacteriaceae bacterium | reverse complement strand
GTGTGATATTAATCAAAATGAATATTTTAAGAAAAGCTAATTAGGCTTGAAAACTAAAACTCATTTATTATTCCAAAATGAATTAAACCCTCGCTAAAAGAGTCACCTTTAGCGAGAGCAAAGCTTACACCAAGCACACCTATAGCTGTTTCTAAATTAATACCGAGCCCATAACCAATTTTAAATTCTTCTTGCTCAATAATATTTCTCTCTTCATCAGCATTTCTTAAATAGTATCCCGTATCAAAAAACAGGAATGCAAAAGTTCTTCGCGAGAGAAAGAACCTGTATTCAAGATTTGACCAGTAAATTCTGTTGCCAAGAAATTGATCTTCTCTGTAACCCCTTAAAGAATTTGTTCCACCTAAACGGTATAAATCACTTTCCTCAAAAAATGGACCGCGTAATTCTCTTCCGTTAATATCAAATGCGATTACCTGTCTACGAAATGATTCATAGAACAGTGCGAGTGTTGCCTCGAAGCGCTGAAGGTTTATTTCGGTTTCTGTTTCGGGTGTAATAAATTCAGGAGGTCCATTAATATTCTTCTTACTGAACATATAAGAATTACTGAAGAATATTCCGCTCGTAGGTGCAAACGGGTCATCGCTTGTATCTATTGTCAAATTTACTCCTGTTGTTAATGAAGTAGAGTTAAACACCGTAAATACTGGAACTTCAGAGAGAGTTGGTATTGTTGATTCCGATGTGACAAACACTGCAGCGGAAACAACTTCCGTTGCAAGATATTCCAATCCTCCCGAAATAGTTCTTTGAACATAAATTGTATCCTGCTGTCTTTGGAAAAAATCCACATTAAGATTTAAAGGAAGGTTGAACAACCATGGTTCAAGATATCTCAATTCAAGTTCCTGTGAGTTCCTGTCAATCTTTCTCCATCGAAACGCAGCTGCCCTGCCGGTACCAAACAGATTGCGTAAAGAAACGTTTACAAGTCCTGTTATAAAACCCGATTCGTTTTCATTGGATGGAGGAATGTAACCGATAATTCCGTCAAAATTATTTGTTTGTCTTTCCTTTACTGTAATTAACAATACACCATTTTCATCAGAGTCCATATAAAACTGTGGAGTTGATACCGGCTCAAAAAAGCGAAGACGATTCAGCCGCTTTGGTAGTTCTTCAATTTTGTCCTGCACATATTGTTCGCCCGGCTCAATTCTTAATTCACGTATTATCACGTAATCGCGTGTGGATTCATTACCCTTAACTTCAATTTTATTAATTTTACTTTTACTTCCCGTATTAAGTTTTAAGTATAAATCCGCATAATTATTTTCATCCGTTGAATCATAATAAAAATAAACCGATGTGATTCTAAAAACTGCAAAGGGATGCCCATCGTTTTCAAGTTTTGTTAAAACATCGTTAATATATTCCTCCAACTCATTTTTATCAAAAACCTGTCCTTGTAAAAAGTTAAATACGGGAAGGAAAGATTGAAGACGGAGTGAATCGTTACTTGTAAAAATAACTTTATTTATAAAAGTTGGCCTGCCTTTGTTTAGAACGAATTTAATATTCACCTTCTGCGAGTCTTCGGAAAATTCCATCACCGTTTCATCAAACGAAGGATTAAAATATCCTTTCAAACTAAGGTTGAATGCAACACGGGATTTAATCGTATCGAGTATTCCTTCATATATTTTTGTTCCTTTTCCAACCTGTCCCCATCCAATTATTTCATTATCCTTGAAATCATTGTTACCTGTAATTTCAAAGTTATCAACAACCTGCGGTAGCAGAAGAAATGGATAAGTTAAGAGTAAAAGAAAATATTTAATCCGGTGTATCATCAATTAATTTTATTTTTTTACCAATCGGATGCACTTCAACCGATTCAACAAACTTGCGTGCTTCATCTACTGGGACATTACAAACATCAAACATTTGTGCATTTACGGTTCCGAGTGCAGTTGCAAATTTAATCTGTTCATTGAATACTAAGTTGTTATGCCATCCATAAGCAATGCCTGCAACAAAGGCATCTCCGCTTCCTGTAGAATCGACACCCTTAAGATTAGGCACTCTTACTTTATAATGAAAGTCAAAATTAGAAGCGTAAATATTTTTATCCCCATCTGTTAAATAAACCTGTTTAATTCCTTTGCTGTAGAGAGAATCTAAAAAAAATAATCTATCTTTTTCATCATTCAAGTTTATTTGAAGCGAATTAACTGCCTCCTCAACATTGTTGTGCACTATGCTTGGCGATGCGGAATAACAATTTTCGAGATGGCTACCGTAAGTATCGCAGATGGATATTTTATCATATTTATTTGCCATCTCAATTCCGGCAGGAAAGATTCTATCAGTTTCTTTACAAGGTGAACTTCCAGAGAAAATAACTATTTCACAATTTTGTATCATCTTTTGCATTTTGGCAATAAACTTATCAGTTTCATCTTTTGTTATTGTCTGATTCTCACTGAAATAATATGAGATGCTTTTTTCTGCCGAGTTAATGATGACGCTACAAATTCTTGTTTCACTGTGTGTGTTAATTAAGGAAAAGTCTATTCCTTCATTCTTAATGGCTTCTCTGAAAAGTTTCCCGTAAGTACCACCCGCAAAGCTTAGTGCGATGTTGTGAACATTCAGAATGTTTAATTGCCTGTTTACATTAATTCCCTTGCCAGCCGCAGCAAGTTGAAGCTTTCCGTTTCTGTTTTGAACTACGTGGGACACTTTGGTAAAAGTAAATCGCTGTTCTAAGAGCGGATTAATGGTTACAGTTAAAATCATAGTTTAAAAATAATAAAGCTTGCGGAATTATCAGCAAGCTTAGTCATTTATTGCTTTAAAAATTTGATACTCTTCGCTTCCCCCGCAAACCGTTAATCAAATTCCGGGTGACAGAGAATATTTGCAACAGACTTATGCAATCCGGAATTTAGAATTACAAAACTAAATTACTAATCTAATATTTAGTAATAAGACAATTAATATCTGTAACGGAAAAGGTCTCCGTACATTGGAGTAATTAAACGGTAATCACCAAAACCGGTTTCATCTAAAAATGTAAAGCTTCTATTTATTTCATAGTACTCCCATATTTCATACGGTTTTGAATCATACTCAAATGGATGTCTGTCTACATTATTCGGCGGACCAAGTATAATAAACACCATACCTCTATCGGACTGCCATCCTTCTCTGTAATGTGAAAACTGTTCATTGGCAAAATTAACTCTTCCGAAATATTCTTGGAAGACTTCATTTTCTTCATTTCCGGGTGACGGATCTTTAGTCTTCCAATATTCTATAAATCTTTTAGTTTTTTCCTCTTCGTCTTTACCATTTTCCATATATTCAATCTCATCCGGATTTGCAATATAAATAAGCTGATCTATTGCTTTATCAATATTATCTACTGCGGCAGGTAAACCAATCCAACGTGAATAGAATGATTTAGAAATTGAGGCAAGAATTTTGTCGTTTGTATCTTTTAACCATACTGTAAGAATATAATTACCAAGATTCAATAATGTTGAATCTGAAATGGTATAGAAAACTTGAGTTTTGCCTTTATTTATCAATAGTTTGCCGGAATTCTCATATAAAATTTTATTGTCTTTATTTGTAATAATATATTCAATATTATTATCAGTTGAAGAATCGGAATAGATTTCAAAAAAGATATTAATCTCTTTTTTATTCTCCGATACGTTGCGGGAAACATTCGGAATAATTTTATTATTGCCCTCAACATTTGTCATTTGTGCAATTAACATTATATCACTAATAGATGGCTTTGGCGAAAAATCTCTCATATTATAGTAGTTTTTAGAGGAATATTCTTTTCTTGAATCTCTATCCGTTACCG
>JBATTD010000302.1:0-2250 GCA_049670345.1 Ignavibacteriaceae bacterium | reverse complement strand
ATTTTAATGGGTGCAGTGTTAGGTTTGGTAGGACTGGTTCTTTCCGCGCTAACAGCGGGATTTATAAACTCACCCATTCTCTCAATACTTTTTGCCTTCTTTATTACAACTATTTCAGTAATTGTTTATCCGGTTAAAAATAATCAGGTTAATAATCCCTAATTAAAAAAGTACCTGCCGCCAATTCCCCCACCAAAATCAAATTTAGTTGCGGGAATTATATCTAATATTGGTGCAATCTCCACAAAAACATCGAAGCTTGTTCCGCGGGGTAACCACAAAATTCCTATCACCCCTCTTACTCCTAAACGACTTGTACTTTCTTTTATTTTCAGGCGTGCGCCGGGACCATAATAAACCACAAAGTTTTCAACAGAATGAATCATATCTGAATTATGAAAAACATAATCAGCATATAAATCAAACACACTGTTTGAAGAAGTGAATGAATAACCCAAACCAAAATCGAGCGCAGTTCCGGGAGTAAGCCAAAACTTTGCACTTATTCCTGTTGGTTCACCTAGCACAACCCCTAAACCAAATCCTTTTTGCTGTGCATAATTCAGATTTGAGATAATGAATAATGATACTATAACTGACAAAATATATGTTTTTTTCATGATTCCTTTTCAACAATTAAATATTCAAAAAATTGATTACAAAGATACTTTAATCATGTATTTCAGACAAAGCATATTTGTATAATGCCACGCCATTGACTAATTTTTGCCCAAAAATTTATTCAATAATTATTAAAAGAAGATTGAATCCACATCTATGGATAATTATGATCAAATAATTAAAATAGTTAAAGAGCTTTCTTCCAGTACTGATAAAATCTCTAAGGAACTTGCAATCATACTTGCTGCAGGACACGGAAAAAGATTAAAATCCGAAATATCCAAAATGCTGCATACTATTTTAGGAGTTCCGACAGTTGAAAGAGTTTATAGCGCTTGCAAAGAAGGCATTAAAGATATTTACACAATAATTGTTGTGGGAATAAAAGCAGAGGATGTAATGAAACATCTTGGCAAAAGAGAAAAAACATCCTATGCTTACCAGCAGGTGCAGAACGGAACCGGACATGCTGTTCAGATTGCATTAGAAGGGATGAAAGATATTCCGGATGATGTGATAGTTTACATCCTTCCCGGTGATATGGGATTAATTGATGCAGAGACTATTAAACAATTCCGTGAAGAGTTCTTAAAATCTAAAGCTGATATGATTGTGCTTACAGGTTTGTACGAAGGAAAACCGGAAGATAACTATTACGGTAGAATAATTAGAGCAAAAGATGAAAGCAGGAATGTTATACAGATAATGGAACATAAAGATATTCTTGCTTTGCCGGATTACAAACCATATACTGTTTCTTACAAAGGAAAAGAATACTTTTACACAAAAGAAGAGCTTATAAATAATAACGAGTACAACTCAGGAGTGTTTGCTTTTAAGTACGGCATGCTAGCAGCAATGATTGGTAACTTGAAAAGCAATAATGTGCAAAGTGAAATTTACCTTACAGACCTTATTTCACTATTTAATCAAAAGGGTTACACTGTTGCAGCGGCAAGCCCCGAAAAGAATTATGTTGTGATGGGTTTTAACACGCAGGAAGTGCTCAAGGAGATGAATGAAATTGCAAGAAAAATTTATGTGGGAGATCAAAATCACGATAATTATTTTTAGTGAAAGAAATTGTAGGAGTCTTTAATAAAAAAAGGCTCTTCATTTCTGAAGAGCCTTTTTCTTTAAAATAAATTTCTAGTAAAACTTATTCTTTAATTTTCTTTTCAGCAGGTTATAAACTGTTTACGTGTTTTGTAAGCTGGGATTTTTTACGTGCAGCATTGTTCTTGTGAATTCTTCCGCGTGTTGCACTTTTATCTAATAAAGAAACTGCTTCTTTATAATTCTTTTCAGCATCTTCAAGTTTTTCGGTGCCTAAAACTTTCTTCATTGTAGATTTAATTCTTGAAGAAGTTAATTTATTCATAACTCTTTTCTTTTCATTCGTACGAATTCTTTTCTTTGCAGATTTATGATTTGCCATTAATAATCTATCCTTATCTAATTATCTTTAAA
Source organism: Ignavibacteriaceae bacterium (assembly GCA_049670345.1). Classification (GTDB taxonomy): domain Bacteria; phylum Bacteroidota; class Ignavibacteria; order Ignavibacteriales; family Ignavibacteriaceae; genus BMS3ABIN03. The sequence goes on along the minus strand of JBATTD010000302.1, from coordinate 159 downwards.
AATAAGCACAAATATAGCGTTTTAAGGGTTTGAAGTCAACTTGATGTTAAGTAATTTTCACCCTCTAAATAATACACTATTGGAAAGAAAAGACGAATAATTGCTCATTATCAGTCACCCTTCGACGTGGCTCAGGGTGACGAAATAAAAATGCTAAAA
>JBATTD010000301.1:0-1766 GCA_049670345.1 Ignavibacteriaceae bacterium | reverse complement strand
CTTCAATTGTTCCCCATAACTCTTCTGTACTGGTATCATAAAGCCAATCATCATCCCATTTTTTAGAAATAGGATCAAGTTTATCAAGCTGCTCTTTATTTTTCTGTTCGCTTAAAGATGCCATAACAGGAAGCAGCGGCGGAACATAAAACAACATCGGTAATGTTCTAAACTCAGGATGCAGCGGTAATGCGATGCCCCATTCTTTTACAAACTTGTAAACAGGAGAATCCTGAGCAGCTTTAATTGTTGAATCTGCAACGCCGTTGGCTTTTGCTGAAGCAATTACTTCTTCATCAAATGGATCGAGAATCATATTTAACTGGCTATCAACGAGATTGTTTTCATCTGCTGACGCAACTTCGTTAATCCTGTCAGCATCGTAAAGCATCACACCAAGATATCTTATTCTGCCAACACAAGAGTGCATACACGCTGGAGCAATTCCTGATTCAATTCTTGGATAGCACAAAATACATTTTTCAGATTTTCCTGTGCTCCAGTTATAGTAAGACTTTTTATAAGGACATGCGGTAACGCACATTCTCCACGCACGGCAGACTTTCTGGTTTATAAGAACCACACCATCTTCGCCGCGCTTGTAAATTGCGCCCGATGGGCAGGAGGCAACACAAGCAGGATTAAGACAATGATTACAAATTCTTGGAAGATAAAAGAATGCCATCTTTTCCAACTGGAACATTGCTTCCTGCTCAGCAAGGGATAGATTTTCTAAGTTTGGATCTTTCCTTGCATAATCTGGTGAGCCGCTTAAATCATCATCCCAGTTTGGTCCGGCTTTTATTTCAATCGGTTTGCCTGTAATGAGTGATATTGGTCTTGCAGTCGGCTGGTCATCCTGTGCTGGTGCTTCAATCAGATTTGAATACTTGTACGTCCATGGTTCATAGTAATCATCTATAACTGGTAGATGAGGATTGTGAAATATGTTAACCAATCCTTTTAATTTTCCTGAACCTTTTAAGGAAACACTTTTGCCGCTCTTTTCCCATCCGCCTTTATAAATATCCTGGTCTTCCCATTTGGTAGGATAGCCTGTGCCCGGTTTAGTCTCAACATTATTCCACCACATATATTCCGCACCTTTTCTATCGGTCCAAATATTTTTACATGCAATAGAGCATGTGTGGCAGCCGATACATTTATCAAGGTGAAAAAGCATTGAAACTTGTGATCTGACATCCATAATTAATCTCTTTATTAGTTAGTTATCAAATTCAATTATTAATAAACCACTTTAGTCATCTTTTTAATTACAACGTGTGTGTCCCTGTTTACTGCAGTCGGACCCCAGTAATTAAAGTGATAAGTAAACTGTCCGTAACCACCTGCAAGAAGGTTCGGTTTTAAATGAATACGTGTAAAGCTGTTATGTCCACCCGCACGTTTATTTCCCCTTACCTGAGATTTGACAATACCAACAGTTCGTTCCGGTACATGGTAAACAATTGAAACACCTTTTGGAATTCTGCTGCTTACGCAGGCACGTGTGCAGTAAACACCGTGATCGTTATAAACTTCAACAAAATCATTATCATTAATACCGAGATCTTTTGCATCTTCTTCGTTTATCCAGCAAGGTTCGCCTCCGCGCGAAAGGGTTAACATTCTAAGTGTATCGCCGTAAGTAGAATGTATATGCCATTTACCATGAGGTGTTAGACAGTTGAATATTTTTGCTTTACCTTCTTTCAAAGTTTCTCTTAAATCACCGTACACTTCAGGTTTGGGTGATGGTTTATAAG
>JBATTD010000300.1:0-4121 GCA_049670345.1 Ignavibacteriaceae bacterium | reverse complement strand
TGTCAAGGAAAGCTTCATCATTATCAGTTAATATATTTTTTAACTGCATCGTTTGTGTATTACCCACCCAAACTTTATTTGTATTTTGAAGCCTGTTTAATTGCTGGATCATCACCTCATTTGAATTGGGGATAAAATCCATCCGTGCCAGATAGTTGTTTCTGGGATCGCCCGGAATATCAAACCATTTTGTTTCACCGCCAGTAGCAGACACAACTCCAATTTTAACAGCAGAGTTTATTGTACCTGCTTTTGGATACGGAAATGGAATGGGTTTGGAGTACAGCGAATCAATATTATTGATTAAATAAAATACCCCGGTCCCTTCCGTATCCGATTGCCAGTAGGCTATGTTCTTCCCATCGGGACTCCACCTAAATCCGTCACGGCAGGAAAGCTCTTCTTCATACACCCAGTCAAACGTTCCATTGATGATTCTGGAGGAACAATCATGTGTAAGTTGAAGCACTTCAGAAATTTTAAGGTCTTCTATATAGATATTATTTTTAACAACATATCCAACCTTATTAGCATCCCGGGAGAATTTAGCAAACATCATAGTTGAAGGTTCAGCAAATTTACCAAGCTGAGATAATTCCCCTGTAACAAGATCAAGCACCCAGTAGTCACCTCTCGTTTCATATCTCCATACTTTTACAGAATTGGTAAAGATTAAAAGTTTTTTCCCATTAAGCGACCAGTTGTAATCTTTAATCAGAAGGTGATTCTTCGCGCCTTTTGGTATTAACTGGCTGGCATCGACGAGTACAGTTCGCTCCCCGGTTTTAGGATTATATTTAATGATGTTTTTGGCATTGGCAAATTCCTGCGACTCTTCAAGTGTGGTGTACCCTGAACCATCATCAAGCCACCGTGCCGGACCAAATTGATTTAGCTTGAATTCATTTGTTTTATATATCCTTTCAAGGGTCAAAACATGCTGATTTTCCTGCGCTGCTAAAAAACATGGTATTATTAGGATTCCCAAAACTAACGTTATAAGTAGATTTGTCTTATCCTTCATATGAGTTCCTTTAGTTTTTTTGTTTTTCAACATCTTCAATTGTTTTAGGTTTGTTCTTTCCTAGTAGCTTGTATCCATCTGCTGTGATAACAAAATTTTCTTCATTCCTGATACCTCCAAAATCTTTATAAGCCTCAAGATTGTTGTAATTTATAAAATCAGTAAAACGTTTTTCATCTCTCCACATATCAATTAACGAAGGTATAAAATAGATTCCTGGTTCAATAGTCAATACAATACCAGGTTTTAATGGTTTCGCCAGCCGTAATGATTTAAGTCCAAACTGTAGGCTTTTGGGTTTTCCATCGTACCCCACATACTCTTCTCCCAAATTCTCCATATCATGGACGTCGAGACCCATCTGGTGGCCTAATCCACATGGAAAAAACATAGCATGTGCACCTAACTGTAAAGCTTCTTCGGTATCACCCTTCATTAAATCAAGATCTTTCATGCCGTCAACAATTATCCGGCAAGCTTGATAATGGATATCCTTAAATGGTATCCCCGGCTTTAACATCTCAATCGATGCATTATGAGAAGCCAAAACGATATTGTATATCTCGCTTTGGCGTTCTGTAAACGAAGCGCTTACAGGCATTGTACTTGATAAATCACCCGCGTATCCCATGGCAGTTTCTGCGCCGCAGTCGAGAAGGAACATATCCCCCTCTTTTAATTGATTACCGTGGTAATGATTATGCAAGGTTTCACCATGTTTCGTAGCAATAATGGGGAATGAAATATTACCACCATCTTTTGATGCAATCTCCTGTACTTTGGAAGCAATTTCCGATTCCAAGATACCGGGTCGTACCATACGCATGGCAGCTACATGCATATCAACAGTTGTATCTACTGCTTTTTCAATTTCAAGGAGTTCTTCGTCAGATTTAATTTCACGTTGTGCTACCACAGCTTTGATTAGTTCAACAGATGTATCTTTCTGAGTCTCCATTGGATTAATATCAAGCCAGTGGAACAGTTTTATTTTGTTTTCTCCACGATATTGAGGTAATAGATGTATTATCCGGCCTTTTGTCACAGCTTCTTTCAGGAATTTTTCAAGGTCGGGAATACTCCCGGTATTATCAATACCAGCCTTAGCCGCCTGATCTTTTAACGCGGGTTGATATCCCATCCAAACAAAATCCTCAACAGTCAGGTCATTTCCAAAAATGTAATCTTTTCCTTCATCAACATCTACAATACCCGTTAAGCCAGCGGTATTTAGACCAAAATAATAAAGGAAGGAACTGTCCTGCCTGAAATGATAAGTGTTGTCCGTATAATTCATTGGGCTTTCCTCATTTCCCATAAATAGGACAATGCCTGAATCTATACTAGTTTTTAAATTTCCACGTCTACTTAAATAAGTTTGAGCTTTGAACATAGCTTTATCCATCCATATTTTTTTACACTATATAAATTTTAATATCAAAAAATTTAAATCACCTAAGCGAACTCGCGTTCAGCTTAAACGACTGGATATTCTCTATTTAATTATTTCTCCAAAAACTCTCTTAGATTTTTTTTGATAAAAAATTTCCATCCCTCAACACCGCTCTCTCTTTTAAATTCAGGAATATCATCAGGAAAGTCTTCCAGAACCTGATGTGTTAATCTTAATTTTGTCATTTTGTTTTCTTCGAATAATTCAAATTTCACAAAAGAATCTCCACTTATGCCCTCATATTTCCAATTATACGCGATCTTTTTCATAGGAATTACCTCCGTCACTTTCCACTTATGTAGAAAATTTTTATCCTGACTTTGTACAATAAATTGAATCGTAAAACCAACTTCAGGTTCAAATGACGGGATACTTTCAAAATACCATTGACGCATTTGTTCAATCCCCGTTATGGCATTCCAAACGGTATCAACTGACACGTTAAAGGTTTGCTCCACTATAATTGGTTCTTCATTTTTTTTCATAATACTCTGCACCAGCTATATTATTCTTTTGATGAAAATATATACATTTGATAATAACTATCATACTCTTTTACTTCTTCCTCTTATTGACTTACCATCTATTTGTAATTATAACTATTCATATATCATCACTTATTTGATTTTTCTTTTTAAACCGAATAACGGTCTTAAAAATCCAATTCTTTTTATAATTAAGTCATAACTAAGAAAACACCCAATAAATGTTAAGAGAATAATCAGTATAAGATTTAATTCTAAAGATAAATTGAGAGGTAAAATAATAAATGAGGCCAGGTAAAGAAATATCATATGTATGATATAAACCGGATAAGCTGCCTGACTTAAATAACTCAATATCTTACTCGGTTTGTTAAGATATTTATGGCCAAACCCTAGTACTGCAAATATCCAATTCATTGACTCAATAGAAGTTAAAAAATTTGGGGCATTAAGTTCATAATAGAATAATCGAACAAGATATAAAGAAAAAGCAATTATAAGACTAGTAGTTTTTGTTTTTTCAACTGCATCCCAGAAAGCATCGCCGATAGCGATAAATAAGAATCCGAAGAAAAAAGCAAGCATTCCAATCAAGAATCCGTGACCCGTACCAACATACAAACTAAAATATTCGGGATTTATTAATTCTGCTTCTAATATAAATGGAATAATGAATAGATAAAGATAATAAGGACGTTTCAGAAGTCTTCTAAAAAAATCAAAAAACTTATAGTCATAGTTTTTTTCCAAAAAAGCCATCCCGATAACTTGAGTTACATAAATACAGATGTTCGCTAAGAACCATAAATGGCCCATACTGGGAGAGTATACAATTTCCTGTTCATAGTATTTTTGAAATAGAAAAACGTGGATTGGGACAATAAGAAAACTTCCAAAGATTAAGGGCAGCAAAATTCTTCTCGCTCTATCAAGTAATAATTGTTTCCAATCTCTTCTTCTTAAAGCAAAACATACACCCATACCGGAGACAAAAAAGAGTAAGGGTATTCTCCACACATTGAGAAGAGCCATTGGTATCCAGATAGCCTCACTAGATTCTGCACTTTGAATAAAACCAATGTAAAATCCCCAGGGCTGAAACACAATTACTACATGATAGATTAGTAGCAGTGCTATTGCTATTACTCTTAACCAATCT
>JBATTD010000299.1:0-1742 GCA_049670345.1 Ignavibacteriaceae bacterium | reverse complement strand
CTGCAAAGGGCTGCAGAATTGATTGAGAAGAAAAACGGCAACATCAGTGAAATTGCATTTAGTGTTGGTTTTAATAGCCCATCGTATTTCTCTAAATGCTTTCGAAAAAAATATAAATTGTCACCATCCGGGTATTTGAAAACTAAAAGCTGACTTTAAAATTTAGAATTATATTTAAACTTCCTCTCCTCCGCATCTTACCACCTGTAATCTTTTTTTACATGAAAAACTTTAAATCATAATAAAAAAGCAAATGCATTATTTGTTATAGTTTTTGCATTATATCTGATAGGGATACCCTTTTGCCTGCTTTAAGTTCGGTTCATATTTTTTCAATTAATTATAAAGGACAATTCAATGAAGTACATTATTCTTCTCATTTCGGTTTTTGCTGTTTTAAGTTTCACTGGTTGTGAAAACGATAATAACAGTATTAACGGCCCAGACTCTCTCGAGAAAGTCACTGTAGGCAACACTGGTGTAAATACACAGCAATTAACCGCTGGACAGTCTATCGACGCTGGTACCGTTACATACAACGATATTGACTCAGATGGTGACGGAGCAGTAGATGCACTGGAAGTATGTTACAATACTACAAACGGCTGGGAACTCCAAGAAATTCATTTCTGGATTGGCAGCAGCATTTCAGATTTTCCAACTACTAAATCTGGAAATCCTAAAGTAGGATTGTTCCCATACAAGTCTGGTGATATTACCGGTGAAACTTCTTATTGTTTTACTATCCCATTTTATGATTTAGGTTTCAGCTGCCCCGGACCTGAGGATTATTATGTTGCTGCTCACGCATCTGTTAGAAAAGATAATGGCGGCGGCTCTTATCAGACTGAAACTGGTTGGGGCGATGGCGACAGAATTAAAGAACGTGGAAACTGGGCTATGTTTACCTACATAACTATAGCTTGTGATGGAACTCCTCCTCCTCCAGTAGAATCATCTTGCGAAACTGCTTTTGCTTTTGACGGCGACGATGCTGGTTGTTTTCAAAATTACGAGGAGTACCTTGATAATTCAATGCGCTGGGGTTGGACAAATGGCGCATACGGTGAAGGCACTTACTCGTTTGATATTTATGCAGGTGCAGGATTATGCGATTATTCAAGTAAAGGTACATTAGTTGGTACTTTAGATGTTGTTTATTCTGGCGGAACAGCGACAGTAACTTATAATATTAGCGGAACAAACCCGACAACGGGCTTGGCATATACGCTGGAAGAAGTTCACTTGTATGTGGGTAATGATGAATTTGCAACGAAAAATGGCGATTTTACACTTGCTCCTGGACAGTATCCAAATAAAGCCAGCGAACTTGCTGATGGAACTATATCATACACATTTACAGTTAACAATTTAACTGGTGATATTTACGTTGTAGCGCACGCAGTTGTTTGCGGTTTCCCCAAATAATAACTTATTAAGTATAATAAATACTCAAAAGGCGACTCACTAATATGAGTCGCCTTTTTTTTGAGAATCAACAAATCATTTTGATTAATCTAATAATAAATTAAAATTTTGTAATTGATGTTGATAATGTAACTTAGCAATTTTATATAGAGGCCATCCCCTGTCAATGAAATTTGGCAGGGGTTATTATTTAATTTTCCGGATTTGGACTATCATTTCCAATATCAACAGCAACTTTCCAGTTTCCATTCGTTTGTTTTTTCCAAATATTAAGATACTTACCGTAGCTCTTTTGCTCTTCCCCGTTTTCATCC
>JBATTD010000298.1:0-2079 GCA_049670345.1 Ignavibacteriaceae bacterium | reverse complement strand
AAATATTTTGCAAGCTGAACTGCAAATGTTCCAACACCACCCGATGCACCATTAATTAAAACTTTTTGTCCTGCTTGAATTTGTCCTTTGTCACGTAGACCCTGGAGAGCGCTGATTACTGCTACCATTACAGTCGCACCTTCTTCAAAAGAAATGTTGGCTGGTTTTGATACTAATTTATTTTCTGTAACACACACATATTCAGCGAATGCACCACCCCAGCCGCAGTCTCCGAATACCACATCACCCGGTTGAAATTCTTTTACATTTTTACCAACAGCTTCTACCTGCCCTGCAATGTCTATTCCGGGAATTATTTTTTTTGGTTTTGTTAGTCCAAAAGTAATCCGGGCAAATTTGGGTTCTCCTCTTATCATATGCCAGTCGGCTGGATTTGCTGATGCAGCAATAACTTTTACCAGCACTTCATTTTCTTTAGGAATTGGTTTTTCTACTTCTTTGAGCTGAAGAACATCTGGTGAGCCGTATTTTGTGTATACAATTGCTTTCATAAGTAATCATCCAAAGTTATTACTATTTTACCTTTGTGTTTCCCTTCGCCAAAATACCGAATAGCTTCAGGTACTTCATTTAACTTGTAAGGCCCATCTATCACAGGTTTGATTTTACCCACTTCAAAAAGTTCGTTGATATAATCCAAATCCTTGTTTGGTTTTAGCGCAACAATGCGGATGGTCTTTTTATTGAAGAGAAGTATTAGTCGTCCCAGAAAAAAAGCCTGGAGGAGTCGGGATGTAGCACCGCCAACAGTTACATATCTACCATTGGGGCTTAGTGAACGTAAATAATTGAATGTAGAGAGATTTGTCTTGGCGTCCAGGATCAGGTCATAACGCTGCCCATTTTTAGTAAAATCCTCTTTCCTGTAATCAATGATATGATCAAAACCAATTGACTTCATCATCTCTAGCTTGTCACCAGTATCCACTCCCGTTACTTCAGTACTATATAACTTAGCTATTTGTAAACCAAACGTACCAAAACCTCCGCCTGCTCCATTAATCAAAATCTTCTGACCTTTTTGGACCTGTCCAATATCAATTAGTGCCTGAACTGCCAACATCGATGCGTGTGGAATTGATGCAGCTTGTTCAAAGCTCATTTTGCCGGGCTTGAGTACTAAGCCCTTTTCATTGATGCAAATGTATTCTGCAAAACTGCCAAAACCATATCCTGAAATATCTCCATATACTGCATCCCCTACCTTAAATAACGCGGCGTTTTTGCCGAGAGCTTCTATAATACCAGCCAGCTCCATACCTGGTATTTTGCTCTTTGGTTTAATAATACCAAACATTAAACGATACAGATAAGGCTTGCCTCTCAACATACTCCAATCGTAATCGTTCACTGCCGTGGCAATAATTTTTACCAGAACTTCATTTTCTTTGGGGACAGGTTTTTCTACTTCTTTAAGTTGAAGAACTTCCGGTGGACCATATTTTGTGTAGATGATTGCTTTCATAATTAATCCGCCGGACTACAATAGCCTGTCCCGCCTCAGCCAGAGGCTGATAAATTCGGCGTGGAGCTGTCGGCTTTGATTTACTTGTTATGTTTACTGTTTAAGAAAAACCCTATTCCACTTTTGTTAATAAGACTTTTAGTACTACATCATACTCTTCTTTATTTTTGGGGTAACGCATCTCAAGCTCGATATTTCCATTTTCTTTTAGTTGGAAGGTTTGTACAAACAGACTATTATGCCAGTTGAGACTAAGTGTTTTTTCATCTATAAAATCACAAGTAGCTTGCGAAAATTCACCTGAGTCTTCATACCACCAATATTTATAATTTTTATTTTTATTATCCCAGACAAATATGGCGTGAGCTCCACCTTTTGATTTTGAATATTCAGCCTGGTAATCAAAAGTAACATATCGGTCATTAAGAATTCGTCTAAATTCTCCTTTACCTTCACCAGAATCACGTTCACTAAACTGACTCTTTGGTACTTCAGACTTTAATTGCCAGGCACCAAGTAAAAAATCAAATTTATCCATTGGATTTAATTCTTCACTCATAATTTTTATCAATTTATTGTATAAATAACTGCAT
>JBATTD010000297.1:0-4474 GCA_049670345.1 Ignavibacteriaceae bacterium | reverse complement strand
ACTGGACGAGAGATAATCCAGTGTTGGGATAAGGTGTAAAGCGGTACGCCACGGCAAGCCGAATGTAAGCCGGGCGCTTTAGTTGCAATACCTTTAAACCAGAAACCGGATAATGTTTTCCCATCCTTATTGTAATTGCACAATATTTAATTTAGTTTTGAGTTGATAATATGTTAACCCCTTTCTGACCTGGGGGGTGAAATATTTTTATGAATAATTTTTATTGCTCTTTATTTAATACCCTGAAAGCAATTTACGCGAAGACAATATAATTTATTTCACCCCCTGAACTACAATACTGGCTGGGGAATGCCTAAGATTAAATGTGGAATAGGTTAGCCGGAGATGAATTCATTAAATGATATACAAAGGCCTAATAAGATTAATATTATCAAGGAACTAATTACAGATTCGTTGTTACTATTTGATATGTAGTAGGAAAATGGTATGCAAAAAAGATTAACATTATTAGAAGCTATTAATGGAACAACATCCAGGGATGCTAATGAATATCATTACAAATTTGCTTTAGTCGATATTTCCTTAATTGGAATGCCTGAAGAGAGTCATTATACATCAAGACATTGGATTAGAGTTTTCATTTCTGGTACGATGGAGGCAGCATGGATGGCAAAGCAACAAAATATCGATTTTTTAAAAGTATGTTATGAATATGGAAAAAGAGAAATAATTCAAAAAGTCAAAGATGGCAGTATTCAAAATTCACAAGAATTAGAAATAATGAGCGTCAATTATCCAGACGAATGTCCATTTCAATCAGAACGGATAAATTCTGAAATAGGAGCAGTTACAGATTTTGAAGTTGCAGAAAGGATAATGGAAGATGTAAGGTTATTGCAAATCGCATCAAATATTATCGATCTTCGTGATTTTATAAATGCAGTGGTAAAAGAAAGATATGGTCAGAAATTATTTTTTTATGCAGAAGAACGAGATATTCTTCAAATGTTCAAAAGTGCAAACAACATTGAAGACTTCGTATATAGAATAAGTGCGCTTAAGTTATTTGCAACAAACTTGAATGATTCACTACTAAGAGAAATAACTGAAAATCAAAATAGAGAAGAGCGTTCTATTTCTTTATTGGAAACATATCTGCAAACACTTGAAAATTACGATGCTGATGCAATTTCAATTTTGAGAAAAATAAATCGGCTTCGACAAATGTATCCTATACATGGAGACAATATTGATGGCGTTCAAGAAGCACATACTTTCTTTCAAATTGAATATCCAATTCAGAATTCAGCGGAAGCTTGGAAAAAAATACTTGTTTCCTATAGAGATGCTTTAAGTAGAATTTTTGATATGATCAAATAAATAGATACGCATATAACCTCTTTAATAGTAAAATCTGCCTCGACTATTCTTTAATAAACTGAAAATCGTTTTCTACTCTAACAAATCCTGGCATAATATTTATTCAATATCACAAGTTAATCCTGTCAACAACCGGGGATTTTTTTAAATATTAAACAGTACTTTGGGATGAAATAACATCCGCTTATATTTGCATAGGCAATTTTTATTTTGTTAGAAGTACGGAACTTAACTGGGTGGCGTACGACTAATATCAGATTCCGGATATTTCGATAAATCGAAATCCCGGAATGACTTATTATCCGTTTTATTATTGAGTTAAATTGAGAACAATCGCACTACTCTATATATTCATGAGTATTTCTCTGCCCATATCGGCTGGAAATAACAATGGTGGCCCTTCGGAAATGAATTCCAATTCAAGGTTTATTTACAACCAAATCGGGAATAATTCATTATCCTTTGAGGCCCTCGACCTCGCCTTAAAAGGATATAGCGAATTGAAGGATTCTCTTCATTTAAAAGACAACATAATTACGGTGGTGGATTTTAGTCAGCCTTCTACAAAAAAGAGATTTTACCTGATAAACATAGATTCAAAGAAAGTGCTCTTCCAGGATTATGTTGCTCATGGTAAAAATACAGGAGTGTTAGAAGCAAAAAAATTCTCAAATACTAAAAACAGCAACCAGAGCAGTCTGGGATTTTTTAAGACCGCGGAAACTTATAACGGAAAAAATGGTTTGTCATTAAGACTGGATGGTTTGGAAAAAGGGATTAACGACCTCGCAAGAAAAAGAACTATAGTTATTCATGCCGCCGATTATACTGAAGAAACCTTCATCAAAAAATATGGCAGGTTAGGCAGAAGCTATGGCTGTCCGTCTTTACCACCCGAAAATTACAACGAGATAATAGAGTTGATTAAAGATGGAACCTTGTTGTTTATATACTCTCCTCAAGAAACATATCTGCACTGTTCAAAAATACTAAATTAGATTTTTTTATATTTGCCATTATCAAATTTATATGGTGAAATATGAAGCATAAATCTATTCTATCGCCTCAAAAGAAATACTGCCTAAACTAAAACGCGATCCCCAGTATCTTCAAGATCGTAACATGACCTTGCTAAAAGGTGATAAAGTAATCGATCCCTCTACGATTGATTTCAACCAGTATTCGAGAGGGAATTTCCCATTTACTATACGGCAGGAGCCGGGACCAAATAACGCTCTGGGTATAGTAAAATTCATTTTTCCTAATAAATATTCTGTCTACCTGCATGATACGCCTTCAAAATCGTATTTTAGAAAAAGTGAGCGTGCATTTAGTCACGGATGTGTGAGGGTACAGAATCCCTTAGCACTTGCTGAACAACTGCTTGGGAAGCAGGGCTACGATCGAACTAAAATAGACAACATACTTAAAACTAAAAAGCTTCAAAATGTAAACTTAAAGAACCCATGCCTGTGATGATAATGTACTGGACGTGTTACGAAGATAGAGAAGAAAGTAAAATGTATTTTTACAGTGATATTTATGGTCGTGACAAGAAAATATTGACCGAGTTATATGAAAGCAGATAAGATTAAAGATACGTAGATCTTAAAAACATTTTATGAACAGCATATTTACAATTGCAAGTTTTGTTTGGTTTAATAGTTTAAAAATTACTTCGTTTGTAATTCACGCGAAAGCCTGCCTACCGGTAGGCAGTCAACTAATTCAGATTCCGGATATTCCAATAAATCGAAATTCCGGAATGACGCATTAATACCTTTTACAGAAACCAATGACAGAAATTCTTGTTAAACATATAAGCAACAAACTTTCAATAAGTAAATCACAGGTCTCAAATACTGTTAAGCTGCTGGAGGAGGGAGCATCCTCATCAGGTAAGGCACACCGTATTTGTACAATTTATTTTTGTCTTAAGCTCTAAAACGCCTCCCTAGAGTCAATAAATCCTTTTAATGAACAAACAAGTATAAAACTGTTGTTGGAAGGCATCTGGAGGTGGAGATAGGCTTTTCTCTTTTCACAATGAATGTCAAAGGTTTGATTCTGCCCCTAAATTACATCTTTAGAACAAAGTTATATTAAGACCATTCTTAAGCAAAAAAAATGAGTACATTAAGTTTGTTGATAACAATTTTATGAAACCATAGAACTTAATTGTCTAAAGAAAAAGTAAACGATATGAGTAAATTAACATTTGGAGTCATTGGTACTTCAAACAAAGTAGATGAGCAGCGCATCCCTATCCATCCGGAACATTTGCTGCGTCTCCCCGAACAAATTCGCAATCAACTGATTTTTGAAAAAGGATATGGTGAGCCATTCAATTTTGAAGACGAAGAAATTGTTGCTCAAACCGGTGGTATTGCTTCACGCAAAGAAATATTAGCGGATATTGGAAATGTAATCCTTGCAAAACCTGTTTTATCTGATTTTCAAGAACTCCGCCAGGGTGGAATTCTTTGGGGTTATCCGCATTGCGTTCAGCAATTTGATCACACTCAAGCTGCGATTGATCGCAGGCAGACGCTAATTGCTTTTGAGGATATGTTTGTTTGGGGACCCAGCGGACAGATTGGGCGCCATACATTTTACAAGAACAACGAAATGGCTGGCTACTGTTCAGTATTACATGCCATGCAACTAAAAGGGATCGATGGACATTACGGAAACCAGCGAAAAGTAATCATTTTCAGTTTTGGTGCGGTCAGCCGGGGATCTATATACGCTCTGAAAGCACGCGGATTTAAAGATATCACAATTTGTATTCAACGTCCCGACCACGAAATTCGTGAGGAGGTCCTCGATTGTCACTATGTTCGTATTCGGGAGGGCAATGAAGGTGAAGCTCGTATGATGATAGTTGAGCACGATGGAAGTAAACGGCCGTTGACTGATTTGATCAGCGAATCTGATATTATTGTAAACGGCACCTTTCAGGAACCTGATCAGCCACTAATGTTTGTAAGCGAAGAGGAGAGTTCATGTCTAAAGCCAGGCTGCCTGATCATTGATGTCAGTTGTGACGAAGATATGGGTTTTTATTTTGCCAAACCAACTACATTCAAAAATCCCATGTTTAAGGTTGGAAAAGTTGATTATTATGCTGTGG
>JBATTD010000296.1:0-2706 GCA_049670345.1 Ignavibacteriaceae bacterium | reverse complement strand
AGTTATTAACTTTTGCACATTTCTTTCGGAGTAGCGGATCACCAATGAGTATCACTTTTTTTATTGCCATTTAATTATCCCGTGCTTTGTAAATTAAGAATGAAAAATTATTAATTAAAAATAATATGTTTTCAGCAATGAGTATGGTTAAGTTACTAGTCTCACGCGGGCAGAAGAAGTAAATTGAATTAATTTATATTTTAAACTTATGAATCTTAAAGAAAAGTTAGAATACCACTACAAAACTTTTAATTTTGAAAAGATTGAACCCGACCCGCTGCAGTTTCCCCATCTGTACAAAGATGAAAAGGATATTGAGGCGATGGCATTTATTTCATCGGTATTTGCATACGGTACAGTTGCACAAATTGTTAACACTCTTAATAAAATAGTCAGGATAATGAACAATCAGCCGCATAAGTTTATTATAAATGTAGGGAAGAAAAATCTAAAAGCAAAGCTTGGGGGATTGAAACACAGGTTCTATAATGAAAACGATATTAGAACTTTTTTCTTAGCACTAAGAAAGGTTTACGATAGACACGGTTCTCTTAAAAAACTGTTCCTAAAGAACTATATGGAGGAGGAACCGAATATAAAATCGGGGATATCTGCTTTCTCAAAAGAAATGTTAAGCACTGCACTTTCAGTAAACAACTTGAAAGAACTATCGATTGGTTTGAAGTTTATGTTTCCTTTACCGGAAAAAGGAAGCGCCTGTAAGAGAATGAATCTCTTCCTCCGCTGGATGGTGAGGAAGGATGAACTGGATTTTGGATTATGGAATGATGTTCCTGCTGGAATGCTAATCATTCCCGTTGATACACATATTGCAAAGATTTCACTTAAGTTAAAACTTACATCACGCAAAGTAGTAAGCTGGAAAATGGCTGAAGAGATAACGGAAGAACTAAAGAAGTACGATCCCGCTGATCCCGTTAAATATGATTTTGCCCTTTGCCATATAGGTATGAGAAAATTAAAATTGTAAGTGCTGATTACTTGGCAGACGGTATAATCCTGTTATCGTTGCAAAAATGAAGGAGGTGAAAAACTGAGTCGTGCTTACATTTCTTTTTCAGCAGAAAGTATTTTACCTTCTATAAACTGGCTTTGTTTGGAATGTTCATCGGTTATGTGAACAATACCATCTTCATCGTGTGGTTCACCGTAAACGGAATGAACTGATTTTAATCCGCCTAACCATTTACGTGCATCGGTAAGATAAACAAGGTCTCCCACATCTGCCTGCATCTTTTCCATATCGGATTTTGAAAAGTTGACGGTGTCCTCATCACCGGGTTTTAATTTCCAGTTAACTTTTACTGTTTCGCCTTCGCGGGTGTTTACTTTTCCGCCTTTAAAAAATTCTTTTGCTGCTCCGATAGACCAGGCAGTTAAACCGATAGTTTGTGCTTCTTCATCATACTTAACAAAATATGTAACCGATATTGCAACACAAAGGATAAGAATAATTGTAAGCAAAAGTAAAACAGTTGTTTCAACGATGGAACCAGGATCAAGAGTTATAACCGAAGAACTGAATATTAAACCGATGAACAATATTCCGGCAAAGCCGGCAATAAAGTAAAAAATTTGTTTAAAATTTTCTTTGGATTTTATATTTGCAACAACACTCTTAAGCCGCGGTGCTGCCAGTGCAATAAAAACACCAACTGCAGCGCATACAAAAATATTATAAAAAGCTCTTATGTAAGAGTATGGATGAGAAGGATTCATTTCAATTCCGTGATCGAAAGGAGCGATTAAAACACCAGGGTGATTAGCTCCCATTATCATTAAAGCAACTCCGCCAAGGAAAGTTGTAATTACAGCAGCGGGAGTAAACTTCCTCCAAAAAATTCCGAGGAAGATTGCAACAACCAATGGTGGTGTTAAAGTTGAATGAAAATACCCATGTGCTTCATAAACGGTAGGGAAGTTTTTAAAAACAAGTACAGCAAGCACGCCAAGTATTGTAATTGCCACCGATGATACTCTGGCTGCAAAAAGTTCGCGCTTATCCCTCTTCTTTTGACTTACTTCTTTACCTTTCAACCATTTTTTTATTGGTCGGTATACATCATTAATATAAATTGCCGCAGTTGCATTTATCAAAGTATCGACTGTTGACATTAATGCCGCAGTAAGCGCAGCCATAATAAACCCGAACACTCCTGGCAAAGCAACAATGTTTGCAACAACCACAAAAATCTGGTCGGGCGAAGTATTTGGCGGAACAATATCGGGGCTTGTTATTGAAATGGCTTTACCAATCCATCCGGCACCTCCAACAACAACTGCAGAGATTGGCAGCATAAAAAGGATATTGAACACTGCCGCTTTTATTCCTTCATTAACACTTTTTGTTGCCATAAAGCGCATAATTAACCCCATGTTCATGAACAGGAATCCAATTGAACCGGCAACACCATCCTGCCAGAATATTCCCACGAAATTAAAATCAGGAGGGGAGTTGAATTTTGCAAGAGGCATTTTCCACTCTGTCGGCAGCAAATTCCAGAATACATCGAACCCGCCGAGATAGTTCATTCCCAGAACAAAAAGGAGTAAACCTGCAAATATTAAAATACCTCCTTGCAGCAAATCCGTAAAGATAACTGCAGTTTGACCACCAAAGGTAATATAGACTCCGGTAATTATTGCGATAACTATAACAGCGCCCATTAATGTTACATCGAAGGT
>JBATTD010000295.1:0-1631 GCA_049670345.1 Ignavibacteriaceae bacterium | reverse complement strand
GCAATAAACTTGTAACCAAATATAGTTCTGTGTGCAAAAACCGGAATTATCTCCGAAACAATCCCCATTGCAGGAAGAATCATAATATAAACCGCCGGGTGGGAATAAATCCAGAATAAATGCTGGTAGAGAACAGGATCACCACCAAGAGCCGGGTCAAATATTCCAATGTGCAAAACTCTTTCAAGTCCAACAAGTAAAAGTGTAATACCAATAATTGGAGTAGCGAGAACCTGAACCCAGGCGGTAGCATAAAAAGACCAAACCGAAAGAGGCATTTTAAACCATCCCATCCCCGGGGCTTTTAATCTATGCACTGTAGTTACAAAGTTTAGTCCTGTTAGAATTGATGAGAACCCTAAAATAAACGCTGCACACAAAGAAAATATTACATTTGTATCAGTTCTAACACTATAGGGAATATAGAAAGTCCAACCCGTATCTGCTGGTCCTCCCGGCATTACAATAGAAAGTAATGCAAGTATTCCACCGGTTAAATATAAATACCACGAGAAAAGGTTTAACCTGGGGAAAGCAACATCTTTTGCACCGATTAGTATTGGAAGAAAGAAATTACCAAATACTGCAGGTATTCCAGGTATAATAAAAAGGAATACCATGATAACACCGTGCAAAGTAAAAAACTTGTTATAAGTTTGTGCGCTAACTATAGTTTCTCCCGGTGCGATTAATTCTAATCTCATAAGAAATCCTAAAGCAGCACCAGCCATAAAGAATGTGAGAACACCAACAAGGTAAAGAATTCCAATTCTTTTATGGTCTGTTGATAATAACCATCCCAAAATACCTGAATGTTTACCTTTGTAATCTAAATAACTCGGCTCGTTCCCGCTCGTTTCGATCACTTCTGCATCACTTGCCATTAATTACTACCTCGCTTTTATAAATGCTTTCTTAGGCTTAAATACTATAAATATTAAAAACAGAGCTACAAGCAATAAAATACCTGCGCCAAAAATTCTTGTTACATTTAATACGTAACTTTTTCCTTCCGGATCATAACTAAAACAAAACTGTAAAACTTTTGCTATTGTTGGTGATACTTTCCCTTCGTCGGTTTCCAACACTGCCATTTTAAAATCAAACGGAAGAATACTGAAACCACCCCGGTCTGAATAACCCGGGAGAAGATACCTGCATATTTTTCCATCTTTATCTATGAAGATAAATGCTCCTGAATGTCTGAACTGGTCGCCCTCTCTTTTAAAATAAAATCCGGCAGCGTTTGAAACAGTTCTAATGTCAGTACTATCGCCCGTTAAAAACTTCCACGAATCCGCTGGTACATTACTCTCAAATGCAGATAAAAATATTCTCTTCTTTTCAGCTGCAATTTGCGGAGTTTCATATTCATCCATACTTATTGCAATAATGCTATAATCGTATCCTAATTCGAGATCGGATTTATTAATTACATCGGCAAGTTCAAATAATAACGGACTGCAAATTCCGGGGCATTGATAGTAAACAAATGCAAGAACTGTTACGTCAGATTCAGATATTAATTCTTTTAGTGTAACATCATTTCCCCCGGCATCTTTGAAATGAACATCCAGAGGAATATAAGAACCAAGCTGCTCATCAATACCAACTTCAATTTGATCAACCGC
>JBATTD010000294.1:0-1957 GCA_049670345.1 Ignavibacteriaceae bacterium | reverse complement strand
CACGCCCGTATATTCGAACTGTAACTGCCTCATGACTTCCGGTTAGAACCTCCCTGATTCTTTCTTTCAAATAAGTTAATACATCTCTATACAAACCAGGATAACCATCTACAGCAGTCTGGATTGCATTCACAGTTTCGTCATAGTCCACTGCGGGATCAACACTTATCCAGTTTTCACCGAAATACATACCTACTACTTCATCCATAACTAATGCCTGCCCGATATGAGCACCAAAATTTCTGACACCGGGAATGCTTCTTAATTCCTTACTGCCTGCAATTGTAATCCGGTTCATTTCCGGCCACGATGTACCGGGCTTTGTTAGCCAGTGCATAAGGAAATCTCTCTCCTTAAACGATGGCAGTAATGATTGCCCGAGTTGCGGTACTACAATCAAACCGGCAAGTACAATAACGGCAACAGAAACATAAGCTGAGCGAGGGGTATTAACAATCCGTGAAAGAATATAATTATACCCGCGATGTAGTAATCGAACTAGATGTGATTCACGTTTATCTAACTTTACATTACGTAAGAGAATATAACTCATAGCCGGTGTAACAGTTAGCGCAACAAGCGTTGAAGCTAAAATTGCAAGTGCATATGAAAAAGCAAGCGGTTGAAAAAATGCACCTGATAATCCTTCCATAACAAATACCGGTACTAAAACCACTATTTCAATTAAGGTAGAAAAAATAATAGCATGCCGTACTTCCATCGAGGCTTCAAGGATTATCTTTGCAATTGATATTTTACCACCTTCCATTCTATGTTGCCGCAGTCGCCGAACGATGTTTTCTACATCGACAATAGCATCATCTACAACAGCACCGAGAGCGATAACAAATCCCGCTAATACCATAGTATTAATAGTTGCTCCCTGCAAAAAGAGCACAAGACCGCCAGCCATAAGGGATAGTGGAATAGCAGTGCAACTTATTAATGCGACCCGCCACTCGTATAAGAATGCAAAGAGAATAATTATAACAAGCAAGCTGGCAATGAGTAACGCGTTTGTCAGGTTATCAATAGATATTTGAATAAATGTTGCAGGTCTGAAAATTTCGCTGTCGATCTCAATATTTGGTAGTCCCGGACGCATGATATCCAGAGCTTCTTCAACACCCTTGGTCACCTGCAAAGTATTGCCCCAGGGAAATTTCTCCACAATAAGCAATAACCCGATATCATCATTAATTATTGCATCTCCAATCATAGGCTGGTGATCAACAACTACTTCAGCTACATCCTTTAATAGAAGCGTCTTACCATCCTTTACCCTTAGAACCACATTGGCAAGAGGCTCCGGGCTTACTTCATCTGATTTGTAAACAATCGGTAAAACATGCCGGATAGGCATTCTTTGATTTGGTGTATCGATCCATCCCCCGGTGCCAATATGATGCCCGTCCGAAAACTGTAACATACCTACATCCAGTGCATCTGCAATTGCTTTTTTTACCTCATCGAGTGTAACCTGGTGTTTTAAAAGCAGATCCGGTATTACCTCTACCTGTAACATCTGAATCCTTTCACCCCAGATAGCAACATTAGCTACACCGGGCACTGTCAACAAACGCTGCCTTATTGTCCAGTAGGTTATCATTGAAAGATCGATCACTGATACTGAATCAGATGATATTCCTATCTTCATACATCTGCTTGTTGCAGATAATGGCGGCAGAATAATAGGCGGTGCAGCCCAGGTGGGTAAACTGGGAGTTATCAGTGAAACACGTTCCTGTACCAATTGCCGTGCTAAGAGCAAATCTGTATCAGTAGTGAAAATCATTTTAATGGCTGACAACTGTGGAACAGATTTAGACCGCATCACATCAAGCCCGGGGATGCCATTAAGAGCTTGTTCCAGTGGAATAGTAACCAAAGCTTCAACCTCTTCAGGTGAAAGTCCAAGACAGGGAGTTTGAATTTCTACTAATGGCGGTGCAAACTC
>JBATTD010000293.1:0-1932 GCA_049670345.1 Ignavibacteriaceae bacterium | reverse complement strand
CTAACTGCACAATCTTCGTAACTGCAAAACCTACATAATTCTGTACGGCAGTAATCAAAATGGATTTTTATCTGAGAGTTTATAAATACCTTCTGAAGTTTCACATCAATGTCTTTTTCTTCTTTATGGGTCTGCTCAATTGTAAAATAATATGGAAGTATTAGATGGAAATCAATAAAAAGCCGGTCGCCTGATCTCCAATATCTTAATTCGTGAACATCGATCCAATATTCTTTTTTCATCTCGGATAAAATGGTTGAAATTTTTTGAAGTAATTCGGGGTCAGTTTCTATCATTAAACCGCCGATAGATACACGTATTAATTTGTAACCCGTTACAATAATATTTAGAGCAACTATTATCGCAACTATCGGATCTAAAATTACAATATCAGTTATCATGACTAATATTATTCCTATTACAACGCCAACGCTTGTTACTGAATCTGTTAAGATGTGTTTTCCATCGGCAATCAAAGTCAACGAGTCAGTCTTTTTTCCTGTTTTAATTAAATAATAACCGAGTGCAAAGTTTATCCCGCCTGTTACAGCAATTATTATAACGCCTATG
This sequence comes from Ignavibacteriaceae bacterium, assembly GCA_049670345.1. Lineage (GTDB taxonomy): Bacteria > Bacteroidota > Ignavibacteria > Ignavibacteriales > Ignavibacteriaceae > BMS3ABIN03. The sequence continues at coordinate 1,362 of JBATTD010000293.1, read as the reverse complement.
TTTAAACTTTCCAGTTCCGGTCCTTTTAACAGATCGGTTATAGCGTGATAAATAATTATGATTGCTGCTAAAAAGATAAGTACGCCCTCTATTCCGGCTGAAAAGAATTCAATATTTCCGTGACCGTATAAATGAGATTCATCTGCAGGTTTTGAACTTAAAATTATACTGTACAGTGCCATTGATGTTGCAAATATGTTTACAACTGACTCTGATGCATCGGAAAAGATTGCCGCTGAACCGGTAATAAAATATGCAACCAGTTTCCCGAGAAAGAGAATAGCACTAAGGATTAAAGAAATTAGTGCTGCTTTTCTTTTTAAATTATTATTACTGATTATACTCATTAAAAAATAGGATTATTCTAAAATTGTAAAATAAAAAATTATAACCTCGAAAGTATTTCTGCTGCTTTCATTAAAACTACATCCCGTTTTGCAAAACATATCCTGATAATTTTGTTGGTGTCTCCACAATCGTAAAATGGTGAAATGGGAATTACGGCTATACCAACTTCTTTTGTTAGATATTTGGAGAATTCAAAATCATTCATGCTTGAAATATCAGAATAATCGAGCAATTGAAAATATGTTCCTTTACATGGAAGCAATTTAAATTTGGAATCCTTTATTTTTTCTCTAAAAATATCTCGCTTCTTCTTATAAAAATAATTAAGATCAAGATAGTGAGATTCATCCTTCAGATAATCGGCATAAGCATATTGTATTGGTGTGTTTGCAGAAAAGACAATAAACTGATGCATCTTTCTGAATTCTTTCATAAGGTTATCCGGTGCAGCGCAGTAGCCCATCTTCCATCCTGTTGTGTGAAATGTTTTACCAAATGAGGAAATTATAAATGTGCGTTTTGCCAACTCATCAGATTCTGCAAAACTTATATGTTTTTCTCCATCAAAAATAATGTGTTCATAAACTTCATCACTTATAATAAAAATGTTTGTGTCTTTTATTAATACTTCAAGCTGTTTAATATCATCATAAGTTATTAAACTTCCGGTAGGATTATGCGGCGAGTTAATAATTATCAACTTTGTTTTATCGGAAATACTATTGCCAATTGCTTCCCAGTTATACGAGTAATCGTTAGGATTTAGTTTAACATAAACTGGAATGCCGCCTGCAGCCTTCACTCCCGGCACATAAGAATCATAAGCCGGCTCTATTATTATTACTTCATCACCCGGCTGTACAACTGTGGTAATTGCAGTATATATTGCCTGGGTTGCTCCTGCAGTTACAGTAATTTCATTTTCAACATCATATAATCTTCCGTATAATTTTTCTATCTTTTTGGAAATCTGCTCCCTCAACTTTTGCACACCGCTCATTGGTGCATATTGAT
>JBATTD010000292.1:0-9823 GCA_049670345.1 Ignavibacteriaceae bacterium | reverse complement strand
AGTGGTACCGGTTTTATATCAATCACCCGCAGGCGAAAGGATTAATTTATAGCTTTACATTATTCACATTACTATTACATTAATGATGAAAAAATTTTAAAATATTTAAATGTTGAACAAAACCAAACTTAGTTGTGCTATATTACTTCTCTTTTGTTCCAGCACAATTCTCTCTCAAAATAACGATGGCCCGTTTAAAAAGCTCTTCAACCGGGAAGGGTTTGTTGTTTCGTTTATTTTTTACAGCGAGGGGGACGGTGATGAAAACAATGGCGTGGTAATTTATCTTGAAAATAAGAACAACTATAATATCTCGTTTGAGTTTACACTTATTTTTCGTGCAGGCGCGATTGACCGGGTGAAAACGATTGACGGCAGGATGATTCCCCTGGAGAAAAGGACCGGAAGCAATGACAGGCTTTATTTTATACCTTTTGAAGATGGACGATCATTATCAGAGGTTGGGATTAAAAGCTGCAAAGTTAGGAGAAATTAAAAAAGGCGGGCACTCAAGCTCGCCTTTTTATTCTTCGGCAGTTTTCATTTATAAACTTTTACCACGCATAACCGATATCAAATCTTAAGGCAGGAACCGTTCCGCTGTATCTTTCAAAGTCACCATTATTTTCAGTAATTGTTCCAATGTAATAATCGGCCCCTATACCGAACCCGAGAGCAAACTGGTCGCTGGGAAACCATTGCCATCCAACCAGTACGCCAAAGGAGAACGGTGAGGTAGAGCCATCTTCACTTGATAGATGATTGAAAGAAATATTTGGAGCGATGTAAAACCCCCGTAGATTTTCGCCGTTTGGATAAACCCGCACTTCGGCATTTGCACCAAAACCATTTAATCCCGAGATCGTAGGTATCTGAACACCTCCACCCACTACAACATTATCACTTACCTTTTGGAAGTATGAAATGTTGTAGAATAATAAAAACTTTAGCGGGTTTATTATAAACATATGACCACGGGGAGTGATATCTTCAGTAAGTGAAACAATAACTGATTCTGTTATTACAGTATCTCCGGTTTCGGTATCAACAGTTATACGGGTTTCGTCTGTGCGGTCCTGCCCAAAGGCAGATAGAAGCATTGCTAAGCTGATTAGCAGCGATAGAAATAATGTCTTCATGACTTTCCTCTTTTGTTGGTTGTTAAGTTTTTAATTTCACGAAGGGGGAGAGACAATTAAAGTGCCAATTGATAATTGATAGATTAACGGTTCGTGAAAAGGATAAGCGGTTTAGAGCAAACTTTTTTATAAGCTATTGGGTTTGCGAAGATAAATTTTTATACAAGCAGTGGAGTTTATATTATACATGTCATACAATCAACTTTGCCCGCTATAACACTTAGAACATTATTAGGAGCATAAAAATCTCCAGCTTTATTTCATCAACTCCGCTCCGGCTTTCTGAAATGTTCTGAAGTAGTTTAACAATTTTTCTTCAGGGTTACTTGCCCCGGCAAATGCTTCATACATCATCAAACCTCCTTGAAAACCATTCGTGTTCCACCTGGCATCCTCAGAAATTTGTAAGTTTTGTAAACCATCGGGGACGGGGTAAGCTGTTATGTAAAAGTAAGCATCTGCAATTGTATCATCACCTGTTGAAAAACCGAACATCATTTGTTCTTTTGATGATTCAGCATCATCAGGATCTTTACCGGGCACCATCCTACCGGAAAACCAACTCATAGAAAGATCAAAATGATGGGGCCATAATTGAACGGGACTTATTTCGCCGCTTAATTCAGAACGGAACTTGTTTGTGATCCGATTAATTTCCTTCAGCGCGGTCCAATAATCAGCGGCAGCATTTTCATCATATTTACCTGATCTACCGTCTGCAAATTTTTCTTTATCAATTGGCAGAACAACGCCTATATCTGTTAACAAACTGCAAGTCTCCTCACATAACGCACATAATGATTGCCCTGTTAATTTAATCCTTTTAGCCTCACGAAAATTCGATTCAATAATAAGCTGATGATTTTTAAGATCAAGAATGATTTCAAAAGTTTGACCGGGAATGTTTTTATCTTTTGGTATGGGTGTGGTTGTCAACCCTCTATCAGAAACACGAAGACTTATATGCCACCAGTGCGGATGTGGAATGCCCATCTTTTCCCTAATCGTACCAATCATTTGTGCATATTTCTGTAAAGTATCTCGTGTTTCCCGCCAGTCTTTTAAAATTAAAGACGGCAATTGTACTTTGGACATTCCTAATTCCTGTTTTTAATTATTAAGGGATTCATTTTTTAACATGATAAGCAAATTAATCTTTAAAGTCATCTAAAATATAGACTTAGCATCATTTTAAATAAATTTCTGTTTCGGGTCTGAATGCAAACCAGGCAAAAGCAAAATAATCGCCGTGCTTTATTCTTTCCATATTTTTTCCACGGTATTTACCATCAACGGCATTCCCGGTAATATCCCACTTGCTGCCGGATTCATTATCTATAAAATATCCCTCCTCATATTTGAAGGTTAATGTTTTACCATCAACCACAGGATTAAAAACACCTGTTGAACCAACTTCTTTTGAATCTGCAATTGTTCCGTCATCCAAAGCAGATACTGCCCCCTTTCCATGAAAAATTACAACCGCCGTTCCATTAATATTATCATTTATTACACGTTCTTCCTTTGTAATGGAATATGGATAGGCTTTGTTTATATCACCTTGTTTAACTGCGATCACTTTTTCGTTTGGAGGAAGACGCTCATCAATATCCCCTCGGAATAAAAATGGTCGTTGATCTATATCATCATAACCGACATAGGGATTTTGTCCATAACTTCTGTCATAACCGGTATCTTTAGAAAGAACATTACCGCCTGGATAAGCATCTTTAAACTGCTTGAATGAAATTATCTGTGTTGGAATAAGTTCAAGTTTCTCCCCAACCATATCACCCACAATTGCTTCTCCGGTAAACTGCTGCCAAAAACTTTCGGTAACATTGTCATACATCACCATATCGGAGTTACGCAGTAACCCTGACACACCGAAGTAAGGAATAACACCCCTTACTCTTCTATCGTAAACCAAAGCACTGTAACATAGGGGACAGAATGAAACAGCCACAGGAACACCACCAACTTCATCATTTGCAATTTCGTGCCAGATGAGAATAGACAAAGGGTATGCTTTTGCTTCGCCATTAATTTCTAATCCTATAACAGGTTCTTTATCATCAAGCCATTCGCCGGCCTGCTCTTGTGTTTCAAATTTTGGTTTGAAGATAGCCGGGATGCCATCCTTAGGCGGACCACCGGACATTAGCTCATCGAACTCAATTGTTTTTTTTTCGAAGTTAGTTTGCCAGTCGGGATATGCCTTTAATATTTCTGAAAGCTCACTTTGCGCAAACATTGTAATTGGTGTTGTCGTTAGGAACATAAGCAGACAAATGATTTTTAACGGTTTCATTTTTCACATCCTCATAATTTTACAATTCATTATAAGCAACAACGCAAAATGATTATGTAGTATAGTGGACAGTTTACCAACTCTTTTAATTGGGAACCATGTAATTGGCAATAAGCAGTGTGTAAATAGTTCTTGTCTTTATATCGTTTGTTTTCTTTCCCCTTTATTATAAGATGCTTAATCAAGACTGCCCGGCGACAGACGGATCGGTAATGATGAAGAAGTAATGCCGCCCCCGCAATAACTGTCATTTCCACTGCCTGTCCCTAATTATCGGGAAAAGTAGAAATCAAATATTTTCACTTAGATTCCCGGTCAAGCCGGGAATGACAACTAACGTTAATATTCTGTCTACTGTCTTCTAACTTTTATGAAATATTAATAGCCCCGCCATATTTTATTCCGGTTAAATATGCCATATCTCTATCAAACGTTGTAATATCATTTTTGTTAAATTGGTTTAAATGATCATGTCCGCAAGCCCTTGCCATCACCTGCATTAATTCTATGGTTGCATTAAAAAAGTTTTCCAATCGCTTTGCAGAAAGATCAATATTAATTCTGCTTCTCAAGCTTTCCTTTTGTGTTGCAATTCCAACGGGACAATTATTTGTATGGCATGCTCTCATTGCCTGGCAGCCAATTGCCTGAATAGCAGAATTTGCTAATGCAATTGCATCGGCGCCAAGAGCCAACGCTTTTATAAAATCAGGAGCTGTTCTTAATCCACCAGTAATTATAAGAGTAATTTCTTTAGCATCACATTTATCAAGATGTTCTCTTGCTCTGGCTAGAGCGGGAATTGTAGGCACAGAAATGTTATCCCGGAAAAGAAGCGGAGCTGCACCTGTTGCACCACCTCTTCCGTCTAATATTATATAATCTACACCTGCCTCTAATGCAGCATCAATATCTTCTTCAATGTGGTTTGCTGATAGTTTAAAACCGATGGGAATTCCGCCAGTGTATTCTCTCACATCATCAGCAAAGTTTTTGAAATCTTTTGTAGAAGTTAAGTCTGTAAATCTTGGCGGAGAGATAGCGGGTGTACCTTCAGGCAAACCGCGAACTTCACTAATCTTTCCTTTATTTTTAATTCCCGGCAGATGACCGCCCGTACCTGTTTTTGCGCCTTGCCCGCCTTTGAAATGAAATGCCTGAACTTTTTTAAGCAGTTCCATTTTAAAACCAAACTTAGCTGAGGCAAGTTCATAAAAATACCGGTTGTTTTCTGTTTGTTCTTCAGGCAGCATTCCGCCTTCACCGGAACAGATTCCCGTTCCGGCTAGTTCTGCCCCTCTAGCCAGAGAAATTTTCGCTTCTTCTGATAATGCCCCAAAACTCATGTCGGAAACAAAGAGTGGAATTTTTAATTCTAGCGGTTTATTTGCAACACTTCCAATTATTACATTCGGTCCAACTTCAACATCTTCTAAATGAGGCAGACGCGCAAGCTGTGCAGGTAGTAACTGTATATCATCCCATTTGGGCAGTTCATTTCTACCAACGCCCATTGCAGCAACAGGTCCATGATGCCCAACTTTGGATAATCCGTACTTTGCTAATTGCTGTATCTCATCTGCCTTGTCTTCTTCGGGGGTTGGATGTGCTGAAACATAAAGCCCAAGGTATTCATCACGATTTATCTTTGGTGGAAACTCTCTTTCATACTCTTTTATTTCATCTTCATCAACGTAAACTTTTCCGTCTTCAACAATTGAAGAAAACTTGTGCAGTTTTTCTTCATTGTTGTATTCGCTAATTCCCGTATCAAGGCGGTAATCCCAGTTATGCACACCGCAAATAAGGTTATGACCATCAACAAATCCATCTGCCATAAGTGCCCCACGGTGAAGGCATCTGCCGTAAAATACAGATATATTATCATCGTATTTTACAACGACCAAATCTGTGCTGCTTACAAGAGCATATGCAGGTTTTCTGTCCTTTAAATCATTTATGTTTGCAACAGCTGATTTATTTTTCAATTAAAACTCCTTGCTGATATATAAACTGGGGTTCGATTAGCGGAACACTGCCATATGAACGAATTATTGTTTAAAGCTAATATTAACTGTTGTAAGTTTAAATAACAAACCGGAATTTATTTGTAATCAATTTGACAGTTTATAAGGGCGTGTTGTTTGTTATGTAAAGAGCGCCTCTTCATTTTTAAATCAACCCTTATTAAATTGATATTGTATTTTTAATCTATTGACGAGGGAAAACATTACTAAAATATGAAACGAGTCCCGATTCATTAAAACAAGTTCCATATAATCAAAACAGAAAATTATAAACAAATGAAATCAAACATTGGTGTATTACTTATAAACTTAGGCACGCCTGACAGTCCTTCTGTAAAAGATGTACGGAAGTATCTCTTTGAGTTCCTTAACGATCCAAGGGTGATTGATATACCCGCAATTTTAAGATTCTTTCTTGTTAATTTTATTATCGTTCCTTTCAGAGCACCAAAATCTGCAAAAATTTATAAAGATTTATGGACGGAAGATGGTTCCTCAATTTTAATTTACGGAAGATCAATTCAGGATAAACTGCAATTAGCTTTGGGTAACGATTTTGAAGTACATCTTGCTATGAGATATCAAAATCCGGGCATGGATGATATATTAGCAAAGATGGAAAAAAAGAATTATAAAAAGATAATCATCATCCCGTTGTTTCCTCAATATGCTTCTGCAAGCACAGGGTCTGCAATTGATAAGGCAATGAAATTGATTAGCAAATGGTGGGTCATTCCTGAAATAAAAATCATCAGCCAGTTTTATGATGATGAGGGATTTATAAACACAATAGTAGGGCAGGCAAAAAAATATAACATTGATGAATATGATCATATACTTTTCAGTTATCACGGATTACCTGTTAGGCAGGTTGATAAAGTTTATGAAGACGGCACTTTATGTGAAGAACATAACTGTGAAACTGAAATTACCGGGGAAAATAAGTACTGTTATAAAGCTACTTGTTACGCAACAACAAGACTGCTTGTTGAAAAGCTTAATATCCCGAATGAAAAATATACAGTTTGCTTTCAATCAAGATTAGATAAAAAATGGCTTGAGCCGTTTTCGGATAAGGTTATAATTGAGCAAGCGAAAAAGGGAGCAAAAAAACTCCTGGTATTCAGTCCTGCATTTGTTGCAGATTGCCTTGAAACAACAGTTGAAATCGGAATGGAGTACCAGAAACTATTTGAACAACATGGCGGTGAAAAAATTCAACTGGTTGAAAGTTTGAATGACCATCCTATGTGGATTGAAACATTAAAAAAAATGGTGAAGGCAAATGAATAACATTGTAGGTACGATAAAGGACAAATTAAAAACAGGGACAAGAAAAATCCCACTTATTTATAAAGTACACAAAAAGCCGGCAGGGCTTGCGCCCGGGACACTTGTACATACGGGCGAACAGAAAATTGACAAACCGGTTATATATCTGATTGACTATGATAAAGAAAAGCTTTACGAAAAGGAGCTTTCAACAATAGAAGAAGCTTTCGATTGCAGAGATTCTTCCATTATATCCTGGATTAATATTAATGGGCTACACGATATTAGTCTGGTTGAAAAAATTGGAACTCACTTCTCAATTCATCCGCTCGTATTGGAAGATATTGTGAACACGTACCAAAGACCAAAATATGAAGATTATGACAGCCAAATATTCTGCGTGATAAAAGTGTTTAACTTCGACCAGGAGACAAAGGAAATTAATTCCGAGCAAATCAGCTTTATTCTGGGTGTCAATTATATTTTATCCTTCCAGGAAAAGAAACACACTTATTTTGAACCTGTAAGAGAAAGATTACGGAAGGGCAAGGGAAGAATTAGAAAAGCAGGGGCAGGATTTCTTTTATATGCATTGATAGATGCCCTGGTTGATAGTTACTTCGATATACTTGAAAAACTTGGTGACAATATTGAATTACTTGAAAGTGAGCTCATTGAAAATCCGAAACCGGAAAATCGCGAAACAATATATATGATGAGAAGAGAACTGCTGCTGTTAAGAAAATCAGTTTGGCCTTTAAGAGAAATGTTAAGTGGTTTGCAAAAAAGCGAATCCGATTTAATTCACGAAAGCACAGAAGTTTTTTTCAGAGACGTTCATGATCACGCCATTCAAATAATAGATACAATTGAGACATATCGCGATATGACTTCAGGAATGCTGGATATTTATTTATCGAGTTTGAGCAACAGGATGAACGAAGTAATGAAAGTGTTAACTATTATTGCTACTATTTTTATCCCGCTTACATTTATTGCCGGAGTTTATGGAATGAACTTCGTGAATTTTCCGGAATTGCAATGGACATGGATATACCCGTGGGGATTCTGGGGAATTATTTTGGTTTTAGGTGGATTAATGTTTTTGTTCTTCAAAAGAAAAAAATGGTTCTAAAAAAGCCGCCCAGGGAGGCGGCTTGAGAAGAGATGACGTATTCGTGGAGAAATTTAGTTTACCAATCCAGGTAGTCATCTTTACCTAATAACTCACTTAAACGTCTTAGTATTATATCCGCCTTGTTGTTTTTTCTTACTTCAAGAGATGCCTTTAGTTCGGCAAGTTCGCGCTCAAGCATTTCAACCTCGCTTTTTCTTTCCTTTTCCTTCAGATCAAACAGCAACTCCAATTTTGATTGTAACTCATTTCTAATACCTGTTCTTTCCTGTGCATTGGCATGCATGTATTGTATCCCGAGTATTTCCGTTTGCAGATCAAGCTCATTAATTCTTTTGGAGTTCTCAACCATTTCCTTTTCAAATTGAGTACTGTATACATAATATTCATAACCAAGATGGGAGGCACTAAACAACAAGCTCCTGTATTCTTCCTCATCAAGCTCCTTTACTTTAAGCAGATCCGCTTTTACATCTGCCGGAAGTTTCGCCAGGATTTTTGCCTCATCCTCTTTGCTGATATCATGTTCATATGTGGACAGATATTCAGGAGGCTCCGGAGGTTCCGGCAATACTTCCTGTCCGTATGCATTTAGCGATAGTGCTAAAAACATAGTGATAACAATTGAACATACCATTTTAAGTTTCATTTCTTACTCCTGTTATTGTTAAATTTTTTTTCACATTGATGAAGCATAAACTTCTTTTTTCATTTTCCTTATCTGCTTCTGAATAGTCCTTAAGGCGCTTCCCCACTCCTCTTTATTGTTCTTCCTCACAATGTAAATATCCCAGTCATCCGTTTTAAGTGAGATTATTTGATTTTGCATGTTTGTGGTTCGAGATCTGAAACTGGGGAAATCCCATGCTAGCAATTCCTCGGATATTTTTGCTTTTATTTCCGGTAGTTCGGGATTATTAAAAAATGTTATAAAAATAAGCACCAGTGCTGCCGCGAGGACAGTGCCGCCGAACGCAAGTTTGTAAAAGCCAAAAATCTCAAGTAGCGAGCGATTACTTTTTATCGGCATAACGATTTGTTCAGTTCGCTCATTATCTGAAGTTATAGTACTGATTATTTTTTCATAGGAATCATCTGACAGATCATCAAGCGGAACATGATTATATTGTTCAATCGTTTCTGAAGATATTTTTAGAAGCGAACTACATTCGGAACAGCTAACCAGGTGGTTTTGCCAGAATTTTTTTCTCTCTTCTTCCAGTGAGTGATCGATAAATAACCACATTTCGCTCTCAAACTCTTTACACAATTTTTTGTTTGTATCATCCATATTCTTTGCTCAGTTTTTTTCTTATCCCGGTTACTGCATAATGCATGTGTCCAAGGACCGTGTTTAATGGTTGATTTGTTGCCTTAGAAATTTCCTTAAACGTCATGTCGCTATGCTGACGAAGAAGAAACACCTGTTTTTGTTTCACGGATAATGTGCTAACGGCTGCCATTACTAACTCATTAGTTTCTTTTTCTACAAAGGTATTGTGCGGATTATTATCGCTGGCAAATGTCTGCACATCTTCAAATGAACGAGCCGGGGGTTTTGCCGATTCTTTCCTGATTGAATCCACAGCCACATTATGAGCAATAGAAAATAACCATGACGAGAATTTGTTCCGCTCATTATATGATTTAAAACCTTTCCAGACTTTAATTAATGTTTCCTGGAAAAGATCTTCAGCAGTCATTCGGTCTCCACAAAGCCGGTGCAGGTAAGAAAACAACTGTACTCTGTAACCCTGTATCAACTTTCCGAAAGCCGCAGCATCATTCTTTATACATTTTTGTATTAAGCTCTTTTCCAGATCCTCTCCGATAAAAATGTTTTCTAATATGTTAACGTGTTAAACGGTAATTTATTGTATTTGTTTTTAAAATATTTACTAATCACATATTTAATAAAATTTGTCTAATTTTAATATAT
>JBATTD010000291.1:0-2071 GCA_049670345.1 Ignavibacteriaceae bacterium | reverse complement strand
GTCCTTTCTGCCGAAAAATTATCATCACTAAGCACACGATTAAATAAGAATAATTTATCATTTTCAAAAGAGCTAGAAAGTATATATGAATCGATGCTGTATTTCAGCGGCCACGGAAGTGGTTTGGAATATGGGTATGGTTCTCCTGAAGATAACAAACTCGCAGTTGAATATCGTGAAGATTATGTACAATCAGCTTATCTCGGCACGAAAGAGTTATTAGAAAAGGGAATCTATAGACTAGCAACAGCCGAAGAAAGTTTTGAAGGTCCTGGAGTTGTTGTTTTCAATCCTCTATCATGGCAGCAAGATCAAGTGATAAGAGTAAATTTCCCAGAAGAGAGAAAACTCAATTACTCAGTTAAAGATTTATCTACTAATAGGATTTTACCAAGTGCATGGTCCGGACATTCTCTAATATTTATTGCTGATAGTCTTCCCTCTTTTGGATTTAAGAAATACAGGTTGTTTGAAAATGTTTCTTCAGAATCTAAAACTGAAAACAAGTTAGAGGACACAGATTTAAGCATTGAAAACGAATACTACAAAATTGTATTAGACAAACAATCTAAAAAAGTTGAGAACATTTTTAACAAAGTTAATTCAAATGATATAATCGATCATTCAAATCAATTGGGCTTTAACATCCCGCTTGTAGAGAGATTTCAAATAGGAGAGAATTTCTTTTCCATTGATTCAGTCCAATCTGAATGTGAAATTATTAATAAATCTCCTGCGTATGAAGAATTGACGGTTACAAGAAAAAATCATCTGTTTGAAGAAACAAAATATACATTATACAAAGGCATAAATAGAATTGACATTACACAGAAGCTGAATTTGTCTTATTTGGACCAAGCAAAAACTATCGAAGAATATGGTGTTGCATTACCTATAAATATTAATCCGCAAAAATATAAAATGGAACTACTTGGCGGATTTGCAGATCCGTCACAGGATATTATGGATGGAAATCAATCTGATGCATTTTCGATTAGGCGTGTGGTAGCTGTTTATAATGATATTGAGTCAATCTATATTGCATTGAAGGACAGTAGAGTAGTAAAATTAATAGGTTCCGAAGATGAAAATAAAACTTTACTCCTAAGTTTATTTAACAATTTCCCACAAGATTGGAACCGAAACGAAATAAATGAGGGAGTTTTAGAGTTGTCTTATTCTATAATGTATGACAAAGCAACATTAAACTATAGTAAAGCAAACCGGTTCGGTTGGGAGGTTAATACTGATCCTGTTATTCGTAATAGCTGGTTCAGATCTAAGCCAGCATCCGGGTCGTATCTAAATATTGATAATCCAAATATTATGCTGTTAACTGTAAGAAGCAAGAATGGTGACTATCAATTGCAGTTAGCAAATGTAAATCCTGAAACTGAAGAATCCTGCACAATAAAATCTGATTTTTTCATAAAAAATGTGTATACTGTTACTGAGGAAACGGCGAACAAAAAAGAATCTAGCAATAGTATGGCAGTTAGTTTAAAGCCAAATGAATTGAGGACGATTTTAATAAGAGATCCCCAAAATTAGCGTGGGTAATTAAATAACTTAATAGTCACTAAACAAAAAGGAGTGCTTATGATACAAAGAAAAACCATCTCATATATTGCAATGAGTTTGTTAGCAATAATGCTAAGTGCTTGTTTCACGATTTTATTAGTCGTGCAGCCAGGTACAGGTACGGTGGGTGAAGCAATTGTTGTGGAAATTGAAGTAATGCTCAATGATACAGATGCAAATCCAAAGTGCGGTCTGGTTGGAATTATGCTCCCAACTTCATGGACTGTCGATTCTGTATTTTTCTCCGGTGATGTTGGACCAGACTACTGTGTATTTTTACCGTCTGATGTAGAAGACTGTAATCCGGGAGGCCTGATAGACTTTGGTTGGGCTGATTCACTGGAAGGTAGATATCCAAGTGGTCCTGATATGGAATGGAGAGTTTATCAATCAATGCAATCATGGGCTAAAAATGATACAGCAGATTGGTTTGTTGATTTAACAATTGAGATGACACTTGGAAATCAGGAGGGCGATTTCGATCTTAGTT
>JBATTD010000290.1:0-2075 GCA_049670345.1 Ignavibacteriaceae bacterium | reverse complement strand
TTCATCGTAACCGATAATCCAAACTTTTTGGCTAAACCTAATCCTGCGGGATTAAAAATAACTGCGGAGTAATCATCACTCAATGCTGTAAAACTATTTCCCATTCCGAGGGCTCTGGCGCCGCTATAAAGACCCGGTTCACTTAATAGCAATGCGTCATTGTAGTTCTGTGCAGAGGAGAAAGTTGCAAAACTTAATACTGTAATTATAATAATTCTAAACTTCATCGCCTGCTATTCCTTCCACTTTCGTCTCGTCCACCTGAATTCCTGATATCATCTCTTATTCTATCATTGTTTGGCGGAGGGGTAACAGGTTTTCGTATTTTATACACAGGTTCGACTGGATTTGTTGGAGGAGGAGCTGGTAAAAAAATGGGTTCGGGAGCAGGATAATAAATAATAACAGGAATTGGTTCTTGATATACATAACTGTGATCATTTTCCTCCACGACGAGTTGTGTGTAACATCCTGTTAAACTAATAGCGGCAATTCCAAACAATACTATAGATAATTGTTTTTTCATTTTTTTTCTCCCTTTAAAAATTATCTTCTGCTCCTTCCACCACCATTATTCGATCCTCTTGAAGTAGTCCGTGGTGGTGAACTCGTTCTAGGTGAATTATTTCTCGTCGGTGGTGAATAGGACTTTGGTGTATTGTTTCTTGTATTCCTGGGCGGATTATAGCTTTTAGTGTTTGTGTTCCGCTTTGGTGTTTTATAAGTGTTTTTAGTTGTTTTATTCCTGTTCGACGTATTTCGCTCAACAGGTTTATACTTTTTTGTTGTTTTGTTTCTGTTAGTGTTTGTATATCTCTTAGTATTATTCTTTACAGTCTTTTTGTTTTGGTTGTTCTTTTTGATGTTAGGATTTTTTGTCCGATTATTCTTGTTTGTTTTAGTTGTAAACTTCTTTGTGTTGGTTTTTCTAGTTCCTCTAAGTTCGGTATTTGAATTTCTTGTGTTGGATGTAAACCTTTTAGTTCGTTCTGTGTTTTTTGTGCCGAGAGTTTTTCTAGTTTTGTTACGATTATCTTCGGTTCTTTTTCCGGTAAGTACAGATTTTGTCTTTGTTCTATCAGTTACATTTTTCTTTCTGTCAGAAGTGTTTAGTGAATACAGATCTCTTTCTTTAACAGTTTTGCCGTTATCATTGCGAACTTTTGTATTTCTTCCATTCTCTAAAGTTCTTCCAGTAGTATTTGAAACCACAGTTGGGTTTCTCAATGGATCTCTTCTTCCATTTCCGTAACCTCTTCCACCACTATTCCTTATTCTTGATACATAACCTGATCTGGTCTTATAATATGGACTGCTATATCCTCCGTAGTGTCCGCCATAATATCCGCCGTAATATCCTCCGTGCCCATAATAAGAATAATAGTAAGGATAATAAATCGGGTAATAATATATTGGGAAATAGCAATAGCCGGGGTAATATGGATAATACCATCCGGTGTACCAGGGATAGTAGTAGGAATAGCCATAGCCGAAACCAAATCCAAATGAAATGTTTACAGAAGGATAGTAGTCATAATCATCATCAGCATAAAATGGATTGTAACCAGAATAATTATCTACTACTATTTCTCCATCATCATCTTCAGAGTAATAGTAATTCGCTAAAGTATCAGTCTCATCAAAATATCCTCCCTCAGTATTTTCTTCCCCTTCATAAACGTAATCCTGGTAAGACTCATCCGATGAATAATTTGAATAAGAATCGTCTTCAGTAGCCACCTGTGTGTAACATCCTGTTAAAAAAACAGGTAGAATTGCAATTGTCAATAAATATTTGGTTGTCAGCTTTTTCATTTCATCCTCTCTGATATAATTTAAAAGCAATTTTGCAATTATTAAGCCCACTTTAAAAACTTAAAAATGTTGAAAATTTAAAGAAAATATGAAAACTTTAGAGTGTTTTGTACAAATCCGTAAACCAAAACGTATATTAAATTATACAATAAATATAGAGAACAACAGTTGATTTTATGCCATTTTAGAAAATAGCCTGGATATATTCAATCCTTAGTGCTCTATCCGGAGAAGAATTGTTAATAGTGCTGTTTTTTAAT
>JBATTD010000289.1:0-2713 GCA_049670345.1 Ignavibacteriaceae bacterium | reverse complement strand
GTATTCTGCTAACGAACCAATCTTGAAATCGAATGAAGGCGGAAGACCTTTTAGTATTCCATCGTGAGTTATAAAACTTGATATGCGTATCGCTATTAGATGCTTGGAAACACCATGCTCTTCAGGCTGCGTTGGGAGAAATGTAAATGCAGCAACTTCAGGATTTTCAAATACATACATACCCTTTTCAGTACTAAGATTTGTACCAACAGTACCATATTTGTGAATCCCAATTCCATCCACAAAAATCTCCACAGCTCCAACCAAATAGAGTTTCATACCCAAGGGAGTTGCAATTAATGAAGAATCAATTTTAACAGAAAATCTTACCCAGCCGAATCCCTGCCATTGATCATAAGGAAACTCTCCCAGGTTATATTCTTTCCAATCGCTGTCATCAAAATCGGGCTTAGACCATTGAACATTATCGCTGGGATTAAATCGGTAGTTCTCGGGGTATATGATATTAATAGATTCCTGTGTAAAAACTGGGAATGATATTGATAATATCAATACTAAAAATTGTATTGTCAGCTTCATATTATAAATGTATGCAAAATTATTTTGGCAAAACAATATTAATATATATGATTTGGGATTGGAAACGCTTAATTAAAATGGAACGATATTGTAAAAATATTTACAAGCAAGACGATGATCTTAATGCAAGCTCCATATGAAGAAAACAAGAAATTCCGCCAGAGGCGGATAAGTATAAGTATACGAAAAACTGAGAGAAAAATTTGAGGGAACATAATCGTTAGAATTATATTCCCTCTAAAAGCTATACCTTAAAAGCTCTGCCAGACAAATCCTACATTCAAGCCCCAATATGCATAGGTATTATCATCACCTCCGCCTAAAGGTTCACCGGCAGAAAATGCATAATTGTATTTTCCATTTACGATCATCGTAAATTCCCTCGAAAAGTTTACTAGAACACCTACTTCTGGAGCAACACCAAAATGCCAGTTGTCGGATTCAAAAGCAACCAAGCCTATTTCCAATCGCTGTTTTATATAATACATACCTGCTCCAGCGCCAAAATAAAATCTATATTGATCTCTTCTCTTACCGGTATAATAATGAGCAGTAGCAAGAATTGGAAGGGAGTTAACAACTCTAACCTGTGTGCCGCTTACAGTACCATTAACACCATCTTTTACAATCTGAATTGGATCAGAAACTCTTTGATCATAAACCGTCCATGCAAATGATAATCCGAAAGATAAATTTTTACTCTGAAACCATCTTCCCTCGAGTCCGAAACCTTTAAAACTAGGTTTATCGATAAATTCACTTAAATTATCTGTTGGGAATGACATATTATAGGTAATGTTTCCCAGACTCTGTGCAGAAACACTTGCTGTAATAATCAATATTAAAATACTTGAATATAACCACTTCATAATATTATCCATTATTTTTTAAAAACTTTGTTAACTAATAATTAATTTGCACCTAAATATGGAGATTGATTAAATGCATCATTTATTCTTTGTGTTATTCTGGAAGATACATTAATACTAGTACTACTACTTACTACACCATTTATTCTAGCCAACCATACTGCTCCATATGTTCCATCGGCATTTATCTTATCCGGATCAATCATACTCATGAATATTGATCCTGTTGTATAGCTGTAAATAACTGATCCTCCTGGATATCCGTATCCGGGGTAACCACCCCACCAACCCCAGCCGCCCCAATAACCATAACCAGGATAATATGCCTGCCCATAATTATCTGTTACAGTAACACCAACTAGTATAACAAAAGCGGGGGGATCCGGATTAGTCGTATCAACCTTTGTATAACCTAAACTTGTCATATTGCTCTGGATAGTTGATAGGATCAGAACATCTTTGCTCCGGTCCACATTATCTTCTTCACCTTCTGCAACCAAATGCACAACCGAATCCGGCATGGCATAAGTTGGTTTCTTAAAATTTGCATCTTTATCATACACCGTAATTACTGTGTCGTAATCTGCAGTAGTTAATCCATAATCAGGATAACAGGAATACAGAACAAAAGAGGACAAAATTAATAATGAGAAAAGAACTATAAGTTTTTTCTTCTTTGTGTTCATAGTCTAACCTTTATTTTATTGTTTATGTTAGTTACTTTTTTGGTTTTTTAATTATTGGAATTTCGCCTGCAACCTGAACGTCAATCAGCATCAGTAATTGACTTTCAACCTGGTAAAACATTGCTGCATCTATCGGATTAAGTTCAGTTTTAAATTTATTATAATATTTCCATAATAAATCTGTTCGTTTTGAATCAAGTTCATGTTTTTTGTTAGCAAGCCTGGCTGCTGCTTCATCTGTGAGATTGTAATAATTTTTTGCGTAATCTCTAACCAATTTTAACCTCTCGCCGCTCAACTCATCTAACTCTGATTCATATTCCGTATAAATAGGCCAAAATATCTCAGCTTGCTCAATTGTTAATTCCATTGTTTCAGCAATAATCTCTCTTTTCTGTTCAGGTAAATCTGTACGCAGATATTCCAGATAAGAGATATCCTGTGCGATTAAAATTGAAGAAAATGAAAGTAATAGAAATAGTATAATTGATTTCATATGATTATACCTGTCCGCCTCAGGCGGAATTTTAAATTAAGGCCATATGGAACTCGCATTATAATCATTAACTTGATTGTAAATAGATTAGTCATGCTCGTTTCATAAGTGCGATTAAATTG
>JBATTD010000288.1:0-1738 GCA_049670345.1 Ignavibacteriaceae bacterium | reverse complement strand
GAGCAGGACCAACCCAATAATTAGTTTTAAGTTCAAATTAAAAATGCCGGAAGCAACAAAAAATAAGCCTAACAGCATTGGTGGAATTGAATAAAATATAAATTCCTTTTTAATTTCAATTTGATTTTTACCCACATAAATCTGTAAGGCACTTAAAAGTATTGACGAAGGTAAAAGTAAAAATAAAGCGGTGGTAAATGGATATCCCATGAGCAGTAAGGTTGGAGTTCCAAAAACAAGTAAGCCTACACCAAATAAAGTTTGTATAATTGAATAAGAAGAAATAACAAAAATTAGTATGACTACTTCAAAGTAGTTATTAAACTCCATAAAACTCTAAATCTATTTAATGATGATAAGTGATTACTTTATGTTTCAAAATTAAAAATAATTTGGCCTGGCTATGCTGATTTTCATCCCATCTCAAAATTACTTACTGCTTATGTTGAGATATTTAGTGCCCTATAAATTCTTTCTATTGCATCGTCTGGTGAAATTAAATTAGTCTCTAATATTAAATCCGGTGCTGATGGCTCTTCGTAGGGTAGTTTATCACTAAAACCAATCAAGTTATCCAGTTCTCCGTTAAATGCTTTTTTATATAGCCCTTTGGTGTCTCTTTCAATCAGCGTTTTTTTATCACATTTGATATAAACTTCAAAATATTCTTTGCCGAAAACTTCCCTGGCATATTTTCTGACTTCATTAAAAGGTGTAATCAATGAAATTAAAATGAAATCAGTTTTTTGCTTTGTGGTATTAATTTTATTAATTAATTCAAAACTGTTTTTTAGAATACCATCTTTTGAAAAATCTGATTCCCGGTTCAGTTCTTTCCTAACCCTGTCTCCATCATACCATTCAATAGAGTAACCATCGTTTTTAATCTTATCTACCAATAAACTACTTATGGTAGTTTTACCTGACCCTGAGAGACCTGTTAACCAAATAATCATTCCGATATCCTTTTAGAAATTATCCTATAAATACTTGTTCGTTTTCTTTCATCATGTTTACCAGTAAGTCTGAAATCTCTTCTCTTAATAAATATTCAGGAGGTCTTTTATTACTAATCAGGCAGTTTCTTATTTCGGTTGCGCTAAGCTTTATTTTATCTTTATCGGGATGCTCACATTCATTAGTTACATAACCGCACGTATTACAGTAATATGCTGTTTCAAAGAAAACCGGTTTTATTCCAATTTCCCCTATCTTATTAAAAATTTCTTGTGAGGCATTTGCACTATAGTAATCACCAACTCCTGTATGATCTCTTCCTATTATAAAATGACTGCATCCAAAATTCTTCCTGCATAATGCCGTAAACACTGCTTCACGTGGACCGCTGTATCTTGAGTAGGTACTAAAGGCACCAAGCAATACTTTGAAAGGATCGTATAACCCTTTTGAAATTATTTTCTCATAGCTGCCAATAATTGCTTTTGATACAAAATCACCCTTCTTCTTCGGCCCAATGACAGGGCTGATTAATAATCCATCGGCATTAACCATTTCTAAGGCTTTCTTTTGTATAAACTCATGTCCTCTGTGTAATACGTTTCGTGTATGAAAACCAACTACAGTAGCCATATTAAGGTCTCTTAAAATCGATCTGATCTGTTTGGGCGTTAATACATAAGGAGATTCAACACTTTCTCTCCTTAATCTAAATACATCTCCGCTTATTATATAATCACCTCTGCTTTTAAAATATTTTACTCCCGGGTGTTCGTCATCA
>JBATTD010000287.1:0-1742 GCA_049670345.1 Ignavibacteriaceae bacterium | reverse complement strand
CTCCAATCGAGTATCCATAGACCCCTGTATATTCAGATTTGTTTTCCCCAATCTCTTCAAGTTGATTGAGATATTCACTAATAGATTTAGATTCAATAACCACAATCTTTTTCATTTTTTCAATTATCGGACTGTGAGTTCTAGTACCGTCGTGTTCAAATTCCAAGACCCTCCTTCCATAACGGGTAATGCCTATAACACGAAAAGTAAGACTTTTACCCACACCTGGAAGATTTAAAACATTTCTGTCGGTAGCAAGAAATGGAATATTTTCTGCCCTACGAATAGAATTTATATTTTCAATAATATTTTCGGCATCTTCGGGAAATCCTTTAATTAAGTCGATACTGCTTTCAGACAAATTGCCAAGAATTTTTTCCTCAATACTCTCCTGAACTGCTCGTGCATTTGGAGCAAAGTTGAAATAATTCTCCATATATCCTTTAACTGAAAAAGTATAATATGGAAGAACACCGATATCATTAAGAACTTCTCTCAATTTTAGATCATGCCCTCTTCTTGAAGCGGCTGTTGTATAAACATGTTGATTAGTAACAAGCCATCCACAAGAAATGAGTTTTTTAATTTCTGATGCGGCTTCCGGTGTAACTTCCATCGGAGATTCGAAATGCGTTTGGATAACAAATTGTTTAATGCCAATTTTAGATGCTTTTTCTTTAAACTCCCTTAGAATCCGCACAAGATTACCGGTTATTCTTTGTGGAAGATATGCAGGCAATCTGGTTCCTAGACGTACACGCTGAATTTCAGCATACTTTTTATTTCCCGGTCGTTGAATATTTTTTTCGTGTTTTCTTTTTGCCATTCCGTAAATAGAATCCAGAATTTGTTCAAGGGATTTATCTGCACTCATAAACGCATCGCCGCCTGTCACCAATATATCACGGAGTTGAGAATCATTTTCGAAATACTTCATTAATTTTTCTAATCTTTCAGGCCATGTCTCATCCGGTTTAAGTTTGTTAAGATTAAAGTTAAGATACCCATTTTGAAAATCGTGCATACGCTGGCAGGAGGAACATAATCCGCCGCAAGCTCTTCCTACAGTATCGGGAATTAAAATTGCAACCTCTGGATATCTTCGATGAATATTGTGATGAGAAGGGAGAATCCATCCAGCTACATTGGGTTTTCCGGGTTCAACTTTATCCTCTTTTTCCCAGGCGGTAATGTACCCGAATTCATCAATTAACTGGCGACTGTACACAACGTAGTGCCGGATTGCAAGATCTGCACCAACAGCAAAATGGGGAACACGTACATGTAGTAGAGATAAATAGTAAGGATTAACAAAAAAAGGAATTCCTTTTTTTTCAGCTTCATGAAGAATATTCATTGTATCAGGATCGAGCGAGTAACCAAGAAACTCATTTAATAAATCGGGTGATCGTACAGCAAATCTCAAATGAAAAGCACTTTCTTTCCACCACTCAAGAGTAACTGCTAACTTTTGTTCCCTCGTTAATTCCTGATCGAATTTGTACTTTGAATCATTAATTTCACCTTCATCAATTTTGTCGATGATTATATTCAGAATTCTGTACCTGTTCTCTTCTCTTAGTTTCACAATTCTGGGATCTAATCCGGACGGAAATCTATTCATCCATTCTTCAAGTTTGTCTTTTGAGAATTCCTCTTTCAATTCCTTTCCCATCAATTGTCTGAAAAGATGAATCATATCTTCAAAAAAATCGGGCTTTGCTCCACCTGTTCCCTTATTT
>JBATTD010000286.1:0-3093 GCA_049670345.1 Ignavibacteriaceae bacterium | reverse complement strand
AGTTGTTACTTTTCCATAATGAAACCCAGCTTTGAAAGTAGGTACTAACCCGAAATTTTTATTATACCAATCCGCTCGTTTACCGAGATCTTCTTTCATGGCAAAAAAGCATTTAATGCAATTATTGTTTTCTATTCCGTCTTTATACTTCCATGATACAACAATTTCATCTCCAATATATTGATATATTTCACCCGAAAACTTAATGATAGCTTCAGACAGATCGAAATAATATTCTCTGAGCAATTCAAAATATTTTATGTGGCCAAGTTTTTCAGCTATTGTGGTAGAAGATTTCATATCCGAAAACATAAATATTCTTTTTTCTTCAGTTGGAGAGTGATATTTTCCTGTAAAAAAATTAATCAATATCCCATGTCCAATATTGTCACTTATTTCAGCATAAAAAAGAGATGTTCCCAATTGAACGGCTATTTGTAAATCGGTACTTAGGTGAGTAAAACTTGTTAAGAACGTGGATAACTTGTTCCAAACTCTTTTATCAAGAATGTTTGTATTAAGTTCCATGCTTGCGGCAATTGGATAAGCAATTACAATAATCACAATCATAATCACGGTATAAAACAATGTTTTATACAATATCTTCTTTGTTAAACTTTTTTTTGCAAAAACCTGATTTAGATATAGTACTTCAACAACACCTACAAATAGCCCTACCATGGTATTAGCCAAGGTACCAAAAATGAAAATTTTATAATCAATTTCGATTGCAGTAGATGGGCGTTGGTCCAAACCGCCCATTGCAGCTGTCTCAACGATGAAGAAAACAAAACCAGAAACAAACCAGATTAATCCAAATGGAATAATTCGGGATATATTTCTTTTTGCTTTGGATGATAACATTTTCAATATCTAATTTTTAGCCAAGCGACATTAATCCAGTCAAAACTAAGATATATGAATTTTAAAGATTTTTTATTTATCGTATTGTTCTTCAAGAAATTTTTGTGTTGATATTAATTCATTTGCAATGAATTCCAACTTCTTAATAAACGTAATTGCGTAAATCAGGATTATATGTTGTTAAAAGATAGTGTATATATTTTTATTTGAAAACATTCCTTAGCATTATCCCCCCTCAAGAAAAGGTAATGTCATTGGTGGAAGGATAACCGCGGATTTTTATCTTTATTTAAAATTAACTACAGCCGGAAGTAGAACCGCAAGTCATACATTTAAGGCAGGTACCGTTCCTAACCATCGTTAAACTCTGGCATTCTGTACAAATATCTCCCGTATATCCCTGCTGCCTGGCTTTGATAACTTTCGTATTCATAGCTATTTTTTCATTGGCAACAGCTTTCTGCTGATCAACCGCAGTGTTGGTAGCAAGATTATAATTATAAGGTGAATCTTCATCTTTATCCTTATCCAGTTCAACCAATCTTTCACTTACAACTTCTTCGTCAACATAATCAGGTTCAACCTCTTCGCCAAGTTTTTTTACAATACCGCGTGAAGCTTTAGATTTAATCTCTTCAGGTTCAACGTGTGCCAGATCGGTTCTGCCCACATAATTAACTGCTAACTCTCTGAAAATATAATCTATAACCGAAGTAGCCATTTTTATTCTTTCATTTCCCGTAACAATTCCGCTTGGTTCAAATCTTGTGAAAACAAAAGCATCAATAAACTCTTCCAGCGGAACACCATGTTGTAATCCAAGAGAAATAGAAATTGCAAAACAGTTCAGCAAACTTCTAAAGGCAGCACCCTCGCGGTGCATATCAATAAATATCTCTCCAATCTGTCCGTTATCATATTCTCCCGTTCGTATGTAAACAGACTGACCATTTATTTTTGCCTTCTGAGTGTAACCAGTTCTTCTATCGGGTAATCTTCTTCTTTTAGCAATGTAGCGATGAATGATCCTTTCGGCTACTTTAACCATATCATTCTTTTCCCTGTCTTCCAGCAAACTTTCAATATCATCATCACTAACCGAGTTTAATGGTTGAGATAGTTTTGAACCATCACGGTACAATGCATTTGCTTTAACACCGAATTTCCAGCTTTGCATAAAGGCATCTTTCATATCATCGATGGAAGCTGAATTAGGGAAGTTGATTGTTTTAGAAATAGCTCCGGAAATAAAGGGCTGTGCAGATGCCATCATCTTAATATGAGCAAGCGGACGAATAAACCGGGTGCCTTTCTTTCCACATTTATTTGCGCAGTCAAATACAGGATAATGTTCATGTTTAAGGAAAGGTGCACCTTCAATCGTCATTGTTCCACAAACGTAATCATTTGCCGATGCAATTTCCTGTTTCGAAAATCCTAATTCATTCAAAAGATCAAAACTGAATGAATCAATTAATTCTTTTGTGAATCCAAGTTTTTTTATCAGAAAATCTGTACCAAGGGTAAACTTGTTAAATGCAAAACTAATTTCAAATACACCCGGAAGCATTTTTTCAATTTTTACTATAGCTTCGTCAGTAAATCCCTTTGCCTTGAGTGATTCGGGATTGACGTAAGGACATCCGTTCAAAGTTCCCTGTCCTTTGGCATATTTTGCTATTTCATTGATTTGATCTTTATTATAACCAAGACTTTTTAACGCAGGCGGAATAGACTGATTTATAATTTTGAAGTAACCGCCGCCGGCAAGTTTTTTAAATTTCACCAAAGCAAAATCAGGTTCAACGCCAGTTGTATCGCAATCCATTAATAATCCAATTGTGCCTGTAGGAGCAATTACGGTTACCTGTGCGTTTCTGAATCCATACCTTTCTCCGAGTTCAAGAGTTCTGTCAGAATCCTCTCTTGCGGCTTTCAGCAGGTCTGAAGGGCAATGTTGTGGATTGATACCCGTTGGATAAATAGATAGTCGTTCGTACTCTTCATTTGGCACATTATAAGCTGCTCTGCGGTGGTTTCTTATAACCTTAAGCATGTGCGATTTATTTTTTTCATAATTTGGATAAGGTCCAAGCTCACCAGCCATTTCAGCCGATGTAGAATATGCATTCATATGCATAATGGCAGTTAAGGCACCGCAAATTGCAAAAGCTTCTTCGCTATCGTAAGGAATTCCTTGAAGCATCAGAAGAGATCCAAGATTTGCAT
>JBATTD010000285.1:0-1635 GCA_049670345.1 Ignavibacteriaceae bacterium | reverse complement strand
GGTAAAAGCATGCTTGAAGGATACAGGCTACTCGGCAAATGGGCAATAAGAACTTACTTTATCCTGGTCTTCTTTACTGCAATAATTAATTTCACCGCAGTATTAATTGTCAGTTCCGGTCTTGCTGCATTCTTTTTTAACATCCAGTTAAGCATGTTTTTAATGAGTATAATTTTATTGGGGGCCATATTGTTAATGCTGTTCATTGGTCACTATGCCTTACTCGATGGTTCGATGAAATTAATAATTATCGTATTAAGTATTGCAACGATAATTGCTTTTGTAATTTCAGCCAACCGGGGAATGGCGCTAAGTGAAGGTTTTATTCAACCAGATTTATGGGATGCAACCGGGATAGCATTCTTAATTGCGTTGATGGGGTGGATGCCTACTCCCATTGAAGCCTCAGTTTGGCCTTCTCTCTGGGCACTTGAGAGAGAAAAGCAAACTAAGTACAAACCGAATTACAAAGAATTTTTGTTTGATTTTCATGTGGGATATATCGGTTCAGCAATAATGGCTCTTTTCTTTCTTGGATTAGGTGCACTGGTTTTATACGGAACCGGGATTGAGTTTGCAACATCCAGTGTAAAATTTTCAGAGCAACTTGTTTCAGTTTATTCCCGGACTTTTGGAAACTGGAGTATCCCGATCATTTCGGCGATAGCACTTTTAACAATGTTTTCAACTACACTTACCGTCATAGATGCTTATCCAAGAACACTCGGGGGTTCGATGGTGCAGATCTCAGAATCACTAAAAAAACATTCGTCAAAATTATATTGGATATGGGTGTTCTTTCTTTCTGTGTGCTCGGTGCTTATTATCGGTGTGTTTACAAGCAGTATGAAAACACTTCTTGATTTTGCAACGATAATTTCTTTTTTAGCTGCGCCATTTTTTGCTTATATAAATTTCAAAGTAGTAAAAAGTGATTTCCTTCCGAAGGAGTATCATCCTAAAAGATGGTTAACAATTCTAAGCTGGGCCGGATTAATCTTTCTGATAGGATTCAGTATAATATTTTTAGTCTCAAAAATTATATTTTGAAATCTTTTACTTAATGGTTCTTCCACTCCGGTTTTCTTTTTTCTAAAAATGAATTTATTCCTTCATTGGCATCATCTGTTTCCATTAGCTCGTTGATGTACATTTCTTCCACTGCCGGTAGCATTTTTCTTAACAGATGATTAAATGTTGTTCTTGAAGCCTTAACAGCGAAGCGTAATGACGATGCACTCTTATACATTATATTTTTTTTTATCCATTCATCCAATTCTTTTTCCAAGGTATTTTTATCTTCAAAAACTTCATTAATCAAACCAATTGCTTTTCCTTCTTCTGCAGAAATAGCCTTTCCTGTAATGATTAAATTTTCTGCTTTGGCATTTCCAATTTTCAACGACAGTATGACTGAAGCGGGAGGAGGGAAGACTCCTAATAGAATTTCCGGCTGACCTAGATTTGCTGATTTATCTGCAAAGAGGAAATTACAAACAAGAGCAAGCTCAAGCCCGCCGCCAAGACATTGCCCAGATATTTTAGCCAGTGTTGGAATGGCCAGGTCTGTTATCGTATAAAAAATTTGATGGAAGCTTTTTAACATTGCCGGTGCATTTTCTTTTGTGTGCTCTT
>JBATTD010000284.1:0-2111 GCA_049670345.1 Ignavibacteriaceae bacterium | reverse complement strand
CTAAATGCGTTTATGGATTACCTGATATCTAATGATTACGTATCACCAGATCTCTTTACTTCGGGTATCGAATTTGGTACAGAGATAATTGAAGGAATAGGTAATGTTGTACTATCTGAATATGATGTGGAAGTTCAATAAGGGATTGATGCGTAAAATAAATTTAATTTCTTAAGTTTTATCATTCTTATAAAATTTTTCTGTCGAATGGTTGTAGAATCTGCCTGACCCCAACAAAATTGCCGGCAATACTTTATAAAGTAAACAAAATTCCTGCTTTTACTTGAAAACCTTTGTTTTTAATTTCTGGATTCAATATATCGGGGAATATGAAAAATTCTTCATCGGTTAGTTTACTGAGACCCAAACTGTATTGAGCTTCAAGAAAAAGATCGATAATA
Source organism: Ignavibacteriaceae bacterium (assembly GCA_049670345.1). Taxonomy (GTDB): domain Bacteria; phylum Bacteroidota; class Ignavibacteria; order Ignavibacteriales; family Ignavibacteriaceae; genus BMS3ABIN03. The sequence continues at coordinate 1,710 of JBATTD010000284.1, read as the reverse complement.
CCTAGAGGGAAATCGATTCCTGCTCCAAAATTTAATCCATAATCAATGCTGTTTGTTATTAATTCAGGCTTGAATTGATCTAACACTTCGTCTGGAAGCAGCTCAGTGATATCCTGTCCATTACCTATTAAATTATCTAATGTGGTTTTACCGTCTTCTAATGGAAAAGCAATATAGCCACCAGCCAGTAAATATGGTTTTATAAATTCTTCTCCAAATGATACTCTGAATAATACAGGAATATCTATATAATTGACTTCAATTGTCTGTTCAACTTCAAGTATTAAACCAAAATCTGTATATGGTATGTGAAGTTTAGCACCTTTCTGCATATAGGTTGGCTCTAATTGCAAACTGAACATTGAAGTAAAATTATATATAATTACAGCGCCGGCAGCAAATCCGGTTTTGGTATTAATATTACCTTGAATATCGGGATCAATACTGAGACCACTAAGATTGGCACCTACGATAGGACCTATTTGAAATTGAGCAATTCCACTACTCACAAAGAAACATGTAAATACCAATATCAAAATTATAACTGTCTTTTTCATTCTATTCTCCCGAATACTATAAGTTCACGATAAATTATGCTTGCTTTCATCTTGAGTCACACTCCATTAAATCAAGATTCCTGTTAGCCAAATACAATTGAAAATCAAGACACTTAAAATTGTTTATGCTAACGTATAAGTTTAATTTTATCAACATTTAAACAACTACCGCATCAAAACCATCTTCTTAGTTTTTACAAAAGTTTGATCTGTGTTTTGTTTGAATGAAGATAAGTCTGATGTAAGACTTCTTGCTTGAATTTTGTAAAAATAGATCCCGCTTGGTAAGCTCCAAGCATTTCCGCCGGAGGCGGATCCGCCTTTGGCGGAAAATTTAACCTCGAAATTTCCCACTGGTCTTTCTTCATTAACCAAGGCGGCTACTTTTTCTCCTAATGCATTATATATGTTTATACTAACGTAGCTATTATTTGGTACAGAGTATTTAATTATTGTTTCCGGATTGAAAGGATTCGGATAATTTTGATAAAGTTCAAATTGAACCGGAATATTTGATTCATCCTTTGCATCTGTTACCTGCTCATATACTCTTACATAATCAATTTCCATTCTCTGTGGAAAAACTGTTGATGGATCAGGTGAACCCGGCCAATCCCCACCGACTGCAACATTAAGAAGAATGAAAAATTCCCGATGAAATTCCGTTCTATCAAACGGTGTAATGTTGAAAGTATAAAACAGATTATCATCCACATACCAGCGAATAGTTTGATACTCCCAAATGATTGTAAATTTATGGAAATCATCAGCAAAAATTCCTGTGCTTAAAGTGTAATCGCCACCGGATTGTAAGTGCTGCCCGTTATCCTCCCAGTGTGCAGTGCCATAAGAAGTATTATCTCTGTTTGGTCCTCCAATCATTTCCATAATATCTATCTCACCACAAGCAGGCCATCCTACAGTGGATATATTTTGCCCAAGCATCCAGAACGCCGGCCATAAACCCTGCCCATAAGGTAATTTTAAACTTGCTTCAAATTTTCCATATTTAAAGAATCGTTTATTCTGAGTTTTTATTCTGGCTGATGTGTATTCTCTTCCTCCATAATTTTCCTCCAATGCCTGGATAACCAGGTGGCCATTTTCAAGAAATGAGTTTACATCCCTACTGGTATAATATTGTAGTTCATTG
>JBATTD010000283.1:0-2630 GCA_049670345.1 Ignavibacteriaceae bacterium | reverse complement strand
GGTTTGCACTAAATCAGATTTAAAAAAGGATATCAATTCCTTTCAATATTGATAATAAACGCTATTCCTATTAATTGCTAAAAGTAGAGTATTGATTTTTGAAAATTAAAACTGTGACGAGGATGCCTCACCGGGACATTTATTAGACAATCAAAAATAATAAAGTAATAGAAAGTTTTAATTAAATTTGGGGTGAAAAATATTTCATAAATCAAACATTCTATAAAACTACAATGTTTAAAACCATCAAAAGTAAGTTTATCTTTTTTTCAGTATTCCTCATTTTATTAACTACTGCATTACCGATGTATTTTCTAGTAACACAGTTAAGAGCCAATTTTGAAGATCGATCCATAGTAATGTTAGACACATCTTTGGATGTTGTTAGATACGCTCTTAAATATGCCATGATGAGCGGTAAACAAGATGACCTGCAAACCGTGATTAATGATATTTCACAAAAGGAGGGTGTTTATAATATTAGAATATTTGATTCTGAAGGTATGATAAAATTTGCAAGTATACCTGAAGAAATTAATAAGGATATTAATGCTATAGCTCCTCACCATTATGACTTTAGAGAACCAGAGTCAAAATTAAAAGTTATTTCACTCGAATCCTGCAAGAAAATTTATTCAAATACAGAACCTTTAATTAATGAGGGGTTATGCCAGTCGTGTCATAAAGAAGATGGTATAATTGCTTACCTGGATATTGATACAGATTTAACAAGTGCCGAGACTAAATTCTATACCGGTTCGGTGCATATGATATTCTTAGGCTGGGCAGTACTCCTGGTTCTAATGGTTGGTCTTTATTTCATTTTTAACCGATTCATAAACGCTCCTTTACAAAAACTAATGCTAGCTCTCAACAAGGTTGAAGGAGGAGATATAAATGTTAGTCTTAATGTTAACCGCGATGACGAGATTGGTACCGTATATAAACATTTTAATGCTATGACGTATAAACTTGGGTCTTCGAAGGAAGAAATTGAACAATTGCATCTTGAAGAGTTACAAAGAGTAAACAGGTTGAAAACTCTTGGTGAACTAACGTCAGAAACTGCCCACGAAGTAAATAATCATATTGCTATAATTATGTCCCGCACCGACTATTTAAACCTTGAATTCCAAAAATATCCGGAATTGTTAAAATATTCAGAGGATTTGGAAGTGCTGCTGGATCAAAGTTCGAAGATCTCTGAAATAAATGGAAACATCTTAAAGTACAGCAGAAAAAGCAAAATTGAATATGAAGCTGTTGATGTTGCAAATGTATTGAACGGGTTCGCTAAAGTTTATGAGCCTATCCTTCTAAAGAAAAATATCCGGTTAAACACTAATATTAATCTGGATGATGCCACGATAAATGGCAACTCAATACAGGTAAATCAAATATTAACTAACCTGGTAACGAATGCAGCCGATGAGTTGATTGATAATGGAGAGATTTCTATTTCCCTTTCGAGCAGTACTGAAAATAAAGTAGTTTTGGAAGTGAAAGATAATGGACATGGAATAGGAGAAAGTTTATTAGAGGAAATCTTCTCACCATTTTTCACAACTAAAACAAAAAAAAATAACACCGGGTTGGGTTTGTATATAGTGAAAAAAATCTGTGAACAGCATAAGGCTGTTATTGTTTGTGAGAGTAAAATAAACTCCGGGACTTCCTTTATAATTACCTTCAATAAAATATAGTTCTAATGATGAAAAAAGTACTGGTTGTTGATGATGAAATTGAGATGTTAAAAAGCTTAGAGAAAATCCTCTCGCACAGGGATGATTTCGATATTTTCTTTCTGGACAATTCTTTAGCTGCAAGAGAACTGGTAAAAACAAAAAAGTTTGACCTGATTATTACGGACCTGAAAATGAAAGAAGTTTCGGGAACGGAAATATTGAAGCAAGCCACCTTAACATATCCCGAGACACCTGTTATTATGATTTCAGGTTATGGAACAATAGAAGCAAGTGTAGAGGCGATGCGCAAAGGCGCATTTGATTTTATTGAAAAGCCCTTTACGTCCAAAAAATTATTTGATTGTATCGATCGGGCATTGCAAACTAAAGCTCAAAGTAAAACAGAATCTAAAGATAATGATGAGTTCAAAAAATCATTTCCGGGAATAATCTATAAGAGTGAGGCAATTAGACAGCTACTGCAGATGATCGAAAAAATTGCCCCGAGTAATATGAATGTGCTGGTTACCGGTGAAAGCGGGACAGGAAAAGAACTGGTTGCAAGGGCAATTCACAGTTTAAGTAAAGGCAAAACCGATCCGTTCGTTCCGGTAAACTGTGGTGCGCTGCCTGAAAATCTTTTTGAAAGTGAATTGTTTGGTTATGAACGAGGTGCATTTACCGGTGCTGTAAAAACCAAGCCCGGCTTATTAGAGTTTGCAAATCAAGGTACATTCTTTTTAGATGAAGTAAGTGAAATTAGTCAATCACTACAAGTAAAGCTGCTTAGAATGCTTGAAGAGAAAAAAATACGAAGGGTCGGTGGGCAAAATGAAATAGATATTGACGTAAGGATTATATCGGCATCAAATAGAGATTTGAACAAAGCTATTGAAGATAAACTATTTCGGGAAGATCTATTTTATCGATTGAGTACACTAACCA
>JBATTD010000282.1:0-2269 GCA_049670345.1 Ignavibacteriaceae bacterium | reverse complement strand
TTTACGAACGTGTTTTCATCGTTGGTCCTATTATGGATGGCGAACGTTGTGTTGGTGCTGTTGGATTTAGTGTACGTGAAGAAAAGTTCTATATCTTCAAAGCTAAAGCTACCTTGGTCGCAATGGGTGGCGCTGTTCATGTATTTAAACCACGCTCCTCAGGCGAAGGTCTTGGGCGTGCATGGTATCCACCATGGAACTCCGGCTCAAGTGCGTACTTTACTCTTAAAGCCGGTGCAGAAATGACTTGCCAGGAAGTTCGTTTTATCCCTGTTCGTTTTAAAGATGCTTATGGACCGGTTGGTGCGTGGTTCTTATTATTCAAAGCCCGCGCAACAAACGCATTGGATGAGTCCTATATGGAAACCCGCCGACCAGAATTAGAAAACTGGTTGCCTTATGGAAAAGTTAAACCGGTTCCTGCAAACTTGCGTAACTGGTTGATGATGCTGGATGTTCAAGATGGTAAAGGTCCGATTTCTATGCGTACAGAAGAAGCAATTCAAAAAATTGCTTCTAGCGAAGGTGACGAAAAAGCAGCTAAGAAAAAACTGAAAGAGTTAGAATCAGAAGCCTGGGAAGACTTCCTGGATATGACAATTTCGCAGGCTATTTTGTGGGCAGCTACTAATACTGCTCCTGAAGAAAAATCATCTGAAATTGCTGCTGCAGAACCATATTTTATCGGTTCACATTCAGGCGCTTCGGGTGCCTGGATTAGTGGTCCTAAGGATGTAGCTCCTAATGATTATTACTGGGGTTATGATTGTATGTCAACTGTAAACGGATTGTTCTGTGCTGGAGATGCTTCCGGCGCTTCCAGTCATAAATTCTCTTCCGGTTCGCATGCAGAAGGTAGAATTGCCGCAAAAGCTGCAATTAAATTCATCGTAGATAATCCTGATATTAATGTTGATATGGCTGCTGTAGAGGAATTAAAGAATGAAATATTGAAACCTCTGGATACATTTGCAGAGTTCAGCGGCAATACAGTAACACCGGATATTAACCCTGATTACATTTTACCTAAAATGTTCATGTTCAGATTACAGAAAATTATGGATGAATATGCAGGTGGTGTTTCTACCGCATTTACCACAAGTGGAAAATTATTAGAAAAAGGTTTGGATTTACTAGCAATACTCAAGGAAGATTCTGAAAAACTTGCAGCTCCAGATCTTCATGAACTAATGAGATGCTGGGAAAATGTACATCGTATGTGGCAAGCCGAATCTCACGTAAGAACCTTACTGTTCCGTGAAGAAACCCGCTGGCCTGGTTACTACTTCAGAGCCGATAAACCAACTATGGATAATGAAAATTGGGATGCATTTGCTAATTGCAAGTATGATCCTAAATCAGGCGATTGGGAAATGATTAAACGCCCGGTACAGAGGATTTATAATAATTAAATTCCTGATCTTAATTTCGGGATGTATAATCTTTCGAATTAATTATTACTAAAACCCGGATGACTTCCCCCAGGATTTAATTCCCGGGGGAAATGTCATCCTTAAATAAATTGAATTTGAAATCCTCATAGTATTAATAGAGAAATAACAGAAATTACTTTGAGGATTTTTTTATTGTTTGAAATTATAGGATCAAAAAGCTTTTTAATTCTTTAAGATCATACTTAATAAAGCTTATAATGGAGAATTGATATGCCCAACTGGATTTATATAATACCTGCGTTAGGAATCGTTGCTCTCATATTTGCGTTTATAAAAGCAAAATGGGTTAGTCGTCTGGATCCCGGTACAGAACGGATGGTGGAGATATCCGGTTACGTGCGGGACGGAGCAATGGCATTCCTTAAAAGAGAATATAGAGTCTTAGCAGTTTTTGTTATTGTAGTTGCAGCTTTACTCGCATTTGCTAACTGGAATTCACCGGAAAGCAGCCCGATAATTGCGATATCATTTATACTTGGAGCTTTTAGTTCTGCATTAGCAGGTTTTTTTGGAATGCGTGTTGCGACTAATGCAAATGTAAGAACAACAAATGCTGCAAGACAAAGTTTGAATCGCGCCCTGCAAGTTGCTTTCTCAGGTGGAAGTGTAATGGGAATGTGCGTAGTTGGACTTGGAGTGTTGGGATTAGGGCTTCTCTTACCCATTTATTCTGAAATATTTACAAATCCTGATGGTACTACAAATATTGTTGTAGTGATTAATATTATTACCGGTTTTTCTTTTGGTGCTTCTTCAATTGCACTTTTTGCACGCGTTGGAGGTGGAATTTATACAAAAGCTGCAGACGTTGGAGC
>JBATTD010000281.1:0-8321 GCA_049670345.1 Ignavibacteriaceae bacterium | reverse complement strand
GTAAAGATAATGATCCGGGCGGAGCGGTATTACGCAAAGCAATACTCGATTCGTTTGTTGAGTTTAACAGGAAGTCGCGTTTCAAAGAGGTAAAACTCTTTTATGATATAGATCCGCAGAGTATAATGTAAAATGAAAAGTGCCCGTCACCTTTGAGCCAGTTAAGTTAGAGGTGACAGGCAATTTAAAAACTTACATATTAAGGAAACTTAAAAACGGAACTGCCTGTGCAAGGTAGAATATCAATAATCCACCAATAAGCCATAACCCGAATACGAGTGCATAGTACTTTCCTGTTGATTCGGATTTGAACATTTTTGCAAATCCAATACTCAAGACTGCATAAGCCCATATAGATATCGGATCAACTTTTGCAAAAACCCACCCAACTAAAGTTGTTTTATCTGAACCTAATAAAGAAGCAAGACTGGTATCTTTAACGAGAGTACCAAATAAATATGAAAGTATTCCGGTTAGAATTAGTTGAATAATGGTAATGTAACCTGTGAGTCCGCTGGCCACCATAGCAGACGAATATCCCCCATCACCTTTTAGCAGAAACTTGATAAACATCCAATATATTGCTACAAGTATGAAAAAAATTATGGAACCAAAGATCAGCGCTCCAAATATTGTTGTAATCCAGCTAATCGGTCCTTTCATAAATGTATCCATCATATCCATTCGCTGATCAGCTTCTTCACGCGAAAGCGTTCCTTCTTCTACCTGTTTATTCAATTCTTGAACTTGTTTTTCTTTAACTTCAAAAAACACTTCTTCATTCATCATAGCTATTTTGTTTATTAATCCGGCAACAAGGAGTAGTATAAAAATGGGTATCACCCAATCTTTATTTCTTACAGGAAACAAAGCGGTTTGCCCGAACATTTTAGCCGGCTCTGTAAACACCCCAATCATTTTATCAGAATGACTTAATTCCTCCTCCTGTGGTGGTTCAGGGTTATTGAATTGTTCGTTGATCTCATTTGTATCTGTGGGGTCCATTTGTCTCTCCTCTTATTTTATTTTTGATTGAACAATGAAAAATTATCTATACTTTTACGAAAAGGCAACAAAAATGTGTTTGATAGCTGATTTTATTTAGGGAAGTTAAATCCGAATAGAGAAAAGTCTTCAACCATTTATTAAATTTGCACTAATAATAATAAATTAGACTTTAATAAGCTGAAAGAAAATATGAAGCCGAAAACAATAATCGAACCATTCAAAATAAAATCAGTTGAACCAATTAGATTTACAACCAGAAGGGAAAGAGAAAAACTTTTAAAAGATGCAGGGTATAATCCATTTATGCTGCATGCAGATGATGTGCTGATTGATTTGCTTACTGATAGCGGAACATCGGCGATGAGTGCAAAGCAATGGGCTGGAATAATGGAAGGCGATGAATCTTATGCCGGTTCGAAAAGCTTTTACAAATTTGAAAGTGCTGTTAACAAGATAACACACATGAAACATATCATTCCCACTCACCAGGGAAGGGCTGCGGAGAAGATACTGTTTTCAGTTGTTGGAGGACCAGGGAAATATTTTCCCAACAATACACACTTCGATACAACAAGGGCAAACATTGAATTTACAGGAGCCGAAGCAAACGACCTGTTAACCGAAATTGGAAAACATCCCGAGAAGAGAGCTGATTTTAAAGGTAATATGGATATTGAAAAACTTGAGGCGTTCATAAATGAAAAAGGAGTTGAGAATATTCCATTTTGTATGATTACCGTTACCAATAACTCCGGGGGTGGTCAACCGGTATCTATGCAGAACATTCGTGAAGTGAAAGAAGTCTGTAAAAAAAATAACATTCCGCTTTTCCTTGATGCCTGCCGTTTTGCGGAAAATGCTTACTTCATAAAGTTACGCGAGAAAGGATATGAGAATAAATCTGTTTTAGAAATTGCTCAGGAAATGTTTTCCTATGCCGATGGTGCAACAATGAGTGCGAAGAAAGATGCCCTGGTTAACATTGGCGGCTTTCTTGCATTAAACGATGATGAACTTGCAATGGAGTGCAGAAATCTTTTAATTGTAACAGAGGGCTTTCCTACTTACGGCGGGCTTGCCGGAAGAGATTTAGAAGCAGTTGCTCAGGGTTTGGAAGAGGTTGTTGATGAACATTATCTTGAGTACAGAATTAAAAGTGTTGAGTACCTGGGTAACAAACTTGTTGAAGCGGGTGTACCGATAATTGAACCGCCCGGCGGACACGCAATTTACATTGATGCGAAGAGATTCCTCCCTAATATTCCACCCGAACAATATCCCGGACAATCGATTGTTTGCGAATTATATCTTGAAGGTGGAATACGCGCTGTTGAGATTGGAAGCGTAATGTTCGGTAAAAAAGATGATAATGGAAAGTTGATTCCTGCAATGATGGAACTGGTAAGAATGGCAATTCCGCGAAGAGTTTATACTCAAAGTCATGTCGATTACTTAATTGAAATTATTCTCGAAGTTTTTAAAAACCGTAAAAAACTTAAAGGTTATAAAATAACTTATGAAGCGCCTATGCTAAGGCATTTTACAGCAAGGTTTGAACCATTAATATAAATGAAACTTAAAAAAAAATATTCGCATAACAATAAACGGCAGATATTCAGATTAATTCCAACAGACACTGGTAAAATAATTATTGAAGAGAGAGATACTGAAAAGAAACTGGCATATTTCAATTGTCTTCATATTGATAGCGGCAAAAAGATATTTAAACATCTCCAGCTTGACGAAAAATTCTGGTTGGGGATAGAAGCTATTTACAATGATGTGATATTCTTTCATAAATTTGTTAAACCCGATCTTCCACAGCACAACGGAATAATTGCTTATGATATTAATAACAAACGAACAATTTGGGAAGATAAGAACCGTACTTTTTTATTTGTTAAGGATGAAAAAATCTATGCATTCCAGCAAAGGTTTGAAGACAGGGAATTTGTAACCCTGAATTATTTAACAGGTGAAGTGATTGATGAATTGGGAAGTGATTCGGATGCGGTTAATTTATTGCGTGAAGAAGCTATTAATTCGGAAGACTTCAGCAGTTACCATTTCCCTGTTTTGTTTGATTCAAACTTAGTTGGTAAACGAAGAGAGAACGAAATATTAAGCAAACTCGGCGAAGAATACGTAATCACCGGCGGGATTGAATATGTTTTGATGGATGAATTATTATTGTTTAATTTTCATACAGTTAATCCCGATAACACGTTGAAAAATATTTTCAGGGCTATTGACTTATCGGGTGAAAAAAATATATTAGAAGTAAGGTTAAACTCCCGGACTAATGCTTTTGCGCCGGATTCTTTTTTTGTAAAAGATGATCTACTTTTCTTGTTGATTGAAAAGATTAAACTTGAAGTGTATAAAATTGTAAATTGATTTAGAATGAGGGAAAGATGGAACTGACAAATGATGAAAAAGAAATAATTTTAAATGCTGCCAGGCAATCAATTCTATCTGAATTCGGTGAAGCCGAAAAACCTGAAATGAATTACACAGCTTATCCGTTATTAAAAGAAAAAATGGGTGCATTTGTTACACTTAAAATTGATGAAGAATTAAGGGGCTGCATCGGTTATATAATTGCGATCAATCCATTGTTCGATACGGTTTGCGAATCAGCACGCGCAGCAGCATTTAATGATCCAAGATTTAATAAATTAACCCGCGAAGAGTTTGACAAAATAAAAATAGAAATTTCGGTCTTATCACCTTTCGAATTAATTAAAAGCTATGATGAAATTGAGCTGGGTAAACATGGGCTTTTGCTTGATGAAGGAGGTCGGGGTGTTTTATTACCACAAGTAGCAACAGAAAATAACTTTACAAGGGAACAATTTTTAACGTCACTTTGTCATAAAGCCGGATTGTATGGCGAATATTGGAAAGAAAGAATGCTGAAAATTAAAGTGTTTACAGCAATTGTTTTTTCCGAAAAATAAAGGAGACAGTAGATGGGAAATATACGCTCTGCAAATGTTGCCGGATATTTTTATCCGGCTGATCCGCAACAGTTACGCAGCGAAATAAACGTTTTTTTGGAAACCGCAAAACCGGTAAACGATATAGAAAATATTTTCGGGATTATATCTCCTCACGCAGGTTATGCTTATTCGGGTAAGACTGCAGCGTATGTTTATAATCTTATAAAAGGGAAAAATTATAAACGTGTTATTATTATATCACCAAGCCACAGTGAATACTTTTCCGGTATCTCGGTTTACAATGGTGATGCTTATGAAACTCCATTAGGATTGTTGGAAGTGGATAAGGACGTTGTGAACAAACTTGTTGAAAACAGCAAAACTATTTTCAAAGGTGTGGAAGGTCATCGTAATGAACACGCTCTCGAAGTTCAGCTTCCCTTTTTACAATCGGTGTTAAACGATTTTAAGATAGTTCCGGTTGTAATGGGAGAACAGGGCAGAATGTACGTTGATGAGCTTGCTAAAAAACTTAGTGAAGTTACTGATGCTGAAACACTCATTGTTTCAAGTTCCGATATGTCTCACTTCCACTCTAAATCAGAAGCAGATAAATTAGATTCAATAGTTGAAAAAAGAATAAGCAATTTTGATTTTGATGGTTTGCAAAAAGATTTGGATAATCATAAAACCGAAGCCTGCGGAGGCGGACCGATTGTTGTGATGATGAAAGCAGCAGCATTAAAAAACAAACATCACGCTTTAGTTCTTCATCGAAGTGATTCGGGAGATGTTTTTGGTGATAACAAAGAAGTGGTAGGCTATCTTTCTGCTGTTGTATATGGAGACTGAATTATAATTTGTAATTAGACGATAAATTTATTTGCGAGCTCGGCGATTCTTCTTTGCGTGCTTTGCGTGAACATATTACTTGCTGTATCAGGCAAAGTCCACAAAATTTTAACCCGCAAAGCAATTTAAATCCTTTCTTTACTTAAATTGAGATATGAAACCAGCATTTAAAAACACACACACAAGAAGATGAATACTAAAATTGCTATAATCGGTGCAGGGAGAATTGCATACTCTCTCATTTCTGCATTATTAAGGAATGGATATATTGTTGATGCAATAATTAGCAGGAAGATTAACTCAGCCAAAGCACTTGCAGAAAAATTTGGTATAAAAAAATATTTTGATGATATAAATTTTATTTCAAAATCGGTGAATGTTTTTTTCCTAACTGTTCCTGATAGTGAAATTAAAAAAACCGCTGTTCAACTATCAAAACTAAAATTAAATTTCAGCTTGGCTTTTTTCATTCATTTTTCGGGTGCTGAAGATATAAGCGTTTTGGTCCCTTTAAAATTAAAAGGCGGTAAAACCGGATCACTCCATTTAATGCAGACATTTCCATCAAAGAAAATTGTTAAAATTAAAAATGTTAACTCAGCAATCGAAACAAATGATGATTCGATGTATAAATTTTTACTTCAGCTTTGTCGCGACTTGCAGCTAATCCAATTCAGAATTGATTCAAAGGATAAAGCTTATTATCATCTTGCCGGGGTTTTTGCATCCAACTTTTTGGCAGGCAATATTTTTAATGCACAAAGGCTTCTATCACTAAATAACATTGATGAACAAAAGTATTTTAATATTCTCAGTTCTACTATTCATTCAACATTACAAAATATTAAAACGGTTGGTCCGGCTAAAGCACTATCGGGTCCGGTTGACCGCGGAGACATTAAAACTATCCGAAAACATATTTCTTCATTAAGAAAGAAATCTAAAATTTCCAAAGATAATTTCTTCTATTCACTGTTTAAAAATTACATTATTCAATCGTTAAACCTTGTAAAGTTAGTTGAAGAAAAGCATGGTGAACTGAATCAATCTCATCAGGATATTAGAAAATTATTGGTACGGGAATTGAATAATATTGAAAAATCTATTTAATCATTATTACTATATTTGTCCGATTAATTTCAGGAAGTACAATTTTAGGAGTGTAGATCATCGAAAAAATAAATAATACAACTGTTGAGAATATTGTTTCATTAGCAAAGAGAAAAGGATTTGTTTTTCAATCGAGTGAAATTTACGGCGGGTTGAACGGCTGCTGGGATTACGGTCCTCTTGGCGTTGAGCTTCTAAAAAACATAAAAGAAGAATGGTGGAAGGCGATGACCTACCGTGATGATGTTGAAGGAATTGATGCTTCGATACTAATGCATCCAAAAGTCTGGGAAGCATCAGGACACGTTGAGAATTTTACCGACCCAATGATTGACTGTAAACAATGTAAATCAAGATTTCGTCTCGATGTTTTGGGCGATTCATTTAATGAAAAGAAAAAGAAAAAAGCTATTGATAGTTTAAAGCAAAAAATAACCGATAATGAAGAATTAATTAATAAGATTAATGATATTTACGAAAGCTCGACTGGCGAAGATCCTTTCATTTTGGTGCTGGAAAATGATACTCTGGGCAAAATGCTGCTTGAAGAATTAAACTGTCCACAATGCGGAAACAAAAACACCTTTACCGAAGCACGTAAATTCAACCTTATGTTTAAAACTTTTATTGGTCCGGTTGAGGACAGTGGATCAGTCGTATTTTTAAGACCTGAAACAGCACAGGGAATTTTTGTTAATTTTCTGAACGTGCAGAATGCCTCCCGCCAAAAGCTGCCTTTTGGTATTGCGCAAATAGGTAAAGCATTTCGTAACGAGATAAACACTAAGAATTTTCTCTTCCGCACAAGAGAATTTGAACAAATGGAAATGCAGTTTTTTGTAAATCCAAATGAAGATACAAAGTGGTATGCGTACTGGAAAGAAAAAAGATTGGAATGGTATAAATCAATGGGTATTACACCTTCAAGACTTCGTTACCACGATCATCCGGCAGATAAGCTTGCACATTACGCAAAAGAAGCAACCGATATTGAATACGAATTTCCTTTTGGGTGGGGAGAGATTGAAGGAATCCACAACCGAACTGATTTTGATTTAAGCCGGCACGAAGAATTTTCTGGTAAATCATTAAAGTATTTTGATGACAGTGCAAAAGAAAAATATGTTCCGTTTATTATCGAGACTTCTGCAGGAGCGAGCAGGTCGTTTATGGCATTTCTCATTGATGCATATTACGAAGAAGAAGTAAAAGGAGAAAAACGTGTAGTACTTAAATTCCATCCAAAGCTGGCTCCGATTAAAGCAGCTATTTTCCCACTTGTTAATAAAGACGGAATGCCTGAAATTGCGCGTGAGTTAGAAGTTGATCTTCGTAAAAGTTTAAAAGTTTTTTATGATGACAAAGGCGCGGTGGGAAGACGATACCGCAGACAGGATGAAGCTGGAACGCCTTACTGCATTACGGTTGATAATCAGACCCTTGAAGATAAAACCGTAACCGTGCGAGAAAGAGATTCGATGGAGCAGGTGCGCATTGCAGTGGATCAGCTTACTGGATATATTTTAAGTAAACTCCACACATAAATTAAGATGACAAAATATATAACTCTGTTGATTTTCCTTTTCGCCATCAATCTACAAACAAAGGGGCAAGATGCAAAGTTTGATTCGATTGTTGTTAAGGGAATCAGGCAAATCTACAGCATTGAGTTTGAACAAGCTGATAAAACTTTTAATAAATTAATCGCCGATTATCCAAAGCATCCAGCAGGAAAATTTTTTCTTGCAATGCTTGATTGGTGGCGTATTCTTCTCGATACTTCCATAGAACAGCATGACGAATTATTCTTTAAAAAAATTGAAGAAGTAATTGAACATTGTGATAAAATTCTTGATGAGGACCCTGAAAATATTGACGCAATGTTTTTTAAAGGCGGTGCAATTGGTTTCAGGGGTCGGCTAAGTGCGTTGCGTGAAAGCTGGTTAAGTGCTGTTGATGATGGAAGGGAAGCACTTCCCTTAGTTGAGGAGGCAGGAGAGCTTGAACCGGATAATATTGATGTAAAACTTGGCTTCGGAATTTATAATTATTATGCATCAGTTATTCCGGAACAATATCCAATTGTAAAACCGTTGATGATATTTTTGCCTTCCGGCGATAAAGAATTGGGGCTAAAGCAATTGAAAGATGTTGCTCAACACGGAAAATATACAAAATACGAAGCACGTTATTTTTTAATGACACTCTATTACCGGCTTGAAAAAGACTTTGATGCTTCCGAAGAATATTCTAAAATACTTAGCGATGATTTCCCTAACAATCCTGTATTCGAAAGATGGCGTGGGCGGATTGCAATGAAAAAGGGTGATGTGAGCTTAGCCGATTCAATATTCAAAAGTGTTTTATTGAAAAGTAAAAAAATGATTCCCGGTTACAGTACATTAAGAG
>JBATTD010000280.1:0-2623 GCA_049670345.1 Ignavibacteriaceae bacterium | reverse complement strand
ACTCCAACTACTGCCATTAGTATATACATTGTAAATGGGGATTGGCCAATTGCGACAATGCCAAAATAGCCAACTGCCATTATAGCAACACAGGCGAGATGAGTTTTGACTCTTCCTATCTTTTCAGTTATTGGTTCAAGAACAAATGCAGGAAGAATAAAACCAACTGCGTTTAAAACCAAAAAAGAGATAGCAATTATCTGTCCCGTTTCTGTTTCTGTTGCAGGATTCATTTTCTGTTGGATGTATGCAATTATATATACAAACATTGTCTGCACACCTATCCATGAAAAACCGTGAGCAAAATAGATTCTTAATAGTTGGCCCCACTGGGTAACTTTGCTCTTTTCATTCGGGTCATCAGTTTTCTCTTCTGATGTGAGATCTTTGCTTTCTTCAATGAAGAACGGCGGAATAATTGAGAAGAGTAAAACTAAAACCGCACCGGAATAAATCAAAAAATAGTTTCCTATTATCGCACCAATTGCATAAGCCATTACACCAAAGAAACCGGAGATGGTTTGCATCCAGGTATAACCCTTTGTTCTGGGAATACCATCCGGCGTAACATCTGCAATTATTGAACGGGTAGGATTAAAGCTAATGTTAATTGCTAGATCGAGCGTTAGTGCAACAACTATGGCCACCGCCATTAAACTGCCGATACCAAAAAAATCATTTATCTTATCAATGTTCGGCAATGCTATTATCATAAGAGCTGCGAGTACACCGCCAATAAGAATAAATGGCTTTCTTCGTCCACCCCAAAACCATACTTTATCACTAATTAAACCAATAATTACCTGTCCGAATATTCCCGCAATCGGTCCCGCTGCCCAGACAATTCCTATTTCGTGAATGTTTAAACCATATTTGGTGTTAAGTATCCAGCTTAGAACAGCGATCTGTATTGATAACGCAAATCCCATAGCTGTTGCGGGCAGGCTCAGTAATGCATAAAAAGGTTTTGTAAGTTTTTTTTGGATTTCTAGCATAATAATTCCATTCTTTTCTGTTAAAATCAGTTACTGTATTTTATAAATGTCCGCACTAAATTTATCTAGTGTGAGCATCTCAGTCTGATTGATATCAATTGCTTCATTAGTTTTTAAGTTTTGTAATTTATTTGCCTCCGGTAAAAACATTTTAATTTGATCTACCTGAATCGGAATCTCTTTTTCTCCGGTGTTTAGTATAATTATAAATTGTTCATCTTCATAAGTTTTTGTAAATGCATATACATCTCCACCGGAATAGATTTGTGTTAACTTTCCATTTGCTAAAGCAGGATTATCCTTTCGAAGCTGTAATAACTCCCTAAGATAATCATAAATCTCGTTTTCCTGTTCAGATCTCCCAGTCGTAAAAAACGCACTTCTTTTATCCCCGGTAAAGCCACCGGTGAATGGCTGTCTCAGTTCCCCATGTTTTGGCCCGCCTTTTATCCCTATCTCAGTTCCATAGAATAGTACTGGAATGCCCCTGGTAAAGAGAAGAAGATTTAACGCAATTTTAACTTTGTTAACATTCCCATCAGCAATATACGTTGCTCTTTCGATATCGTGGTTATCCATAAATACCAATAAATTATCTGGATCATTATAAACAATATCCTGTGCAAGCGTTTCATAAAAATGATAAATGCTTTTCTCATCATTCAAGTACCATCTTATTGCATCAGCCAATGCAAAATCAGTTACTGCCGGTAAGTTAGAATCGAAATTTAATTTTCTAACAGGTGAATTTGTTTGATATCCGGAAATAATAGATGGAACACCTTTCCAAACTTCTCCAACAATATTAAAGTTTGGATATTCATCTAATATAGCTTTTGCCCATTCCGATAAATATTTTTGGTCGGCGTAAGGATATGTGTCTTCTCTTATTCCATCCAATCCTGAATATTCGATCCACCAAAGAGTATTTTGTATTAAATATTTTTTTAAATACGGATTTCTTTGATTTAGATCGGGCATATAATCTTGAAACCAGCCCTCAGTCGTAAACTTAACTATTGTACTGTCACCGTGAATATCTAGAAATGCCATTTTATCGTGCTTTGCTGAAATATGATTTTCAACCGTACCGTTGAACCAATCTCCCATCGGTAGATTTTTTACCCAGGTATGGTTAATTCCAATATGATTGCTGACATGATCAAGAATAATTTTTAATCCGCGTTTGTGTGACTCTTCCACAAGATGCTTATACAGAACATTGCTTCCGAAACGTTGATCAATTTTATAAAGATCTGTTGCTGCATAACCATGATAGCTCATCCACATATTATTCTCAAGTATAGGTGTTATCCACAATGCTGTAACACCAAGATCGCTTAGATAATCGAGATTTGAAATGATACCCTCAATATCTCCACCGTGTCTTCCATCCAGATCGGTTGATGTAAACTCATCAAGCGAATCACCAATTGTATTGTTATCAGGATTTCCATCACAAAACCGGTCTGTAAATATCAGATAAATCACATCTTCGTTAGTGAAACCGTTATGTGAAGCGGATTCATTTTCTCTTTTTAAAATCGGGTAATCAAAATCGTAGGCATCATTTTCACTTATAAAAGTGAAAGTATAATTCCCAGGTTCAGCATCTGAAGGAATTACGA
>JBATTD010000279.1:0-5969 GCA_049670345.1 Ignavibacteriaceae bacterium | reverse complement strand
AATAAAATTGCTTTCCCTTTAACAAAACAAGGGACAAAAAATTTAAAGAACATTAAAGCCCCTGTTGAAGTCTATTCTATCGTACTTCCCTGGGAAAAAAATCAGCCGCAATCAAAAAAGAGTATTTCCCTAAGACCTTCAACGAAAAGAAATATTATTTCCTTTGTATTAGTAATTATTGCGGTGCTGGCAGTGCTGTTAATCAAAAATGTGTTTGATAACCTTCCAGCCGGCGCCAGGAATAATCGAATTGCGGTATTACCGATAGTTAATATAAGTGAAACCTCCGAGGACGACTACTTCGCAGATGGAATGACTGAGGAACTTATATCTCAGCTTGCTAATATCAGCGGACTAAGCGTAATTGCAAGGACTTCGGTGATGAAATATAAAAATACGGGGTTGAATATTGAAGAAATTGGAAATGAGCTGGACGTTGCAACAATATTAGAGGGCAGCGTAAGAATGTCATCTAATAAAACCCGTATAACAATGCAGCTCATTGATGTTAATACACAGGAACATCTTTGGGCACAGGAGTATGATAGAGAGTTAAAAGATATTTTTTCAATACAAAGTGATATTGCTCTGAGAATAGCGAATGAGATGAAGGTTCAGCTATTAACGACAGAGAAACAGCAAATAGAAAAAATGGGAACCGAGAATGCTGAAGCTTACAGATTATATTTATTAGGAAAGCAGCAATTAAATCAGCGAACGGGAGAATCAATTCAAAAAGGGCTTACATATTTTCAGAACGCAATTGAATTAGATCCGACATTTGCACTTGCACATGTTGGTGTTGCTGATTGCTATACTTTGATTGGTGGTGCAGGGTTTGGGTCCTTTCCGCGAGAGAAGGCTGTCGAACTGGCAAAGAATGCAATAAATACTGCACTTCAACTGGATGAAACACTAGCGGAAGCATATAATTCACTTGCCTATCTTAAATTCAGAGTAGAGTGGGACTGGAAAGAAGCAGAAAGTAATTTCAAAAGAGCCATTGAACTAAAACCAGGTTATGCTTCTACCTACGAGAAGTATGCATTATACCTTGCAGTTTTGGGAAGGTATGATGAAGCTTTGTCTTTAATGAATCGCGCATATGAGCTAGATCCTTTATCCGCATCGGTTAGCACCGGAATTGGAAGAATATATGATTTCTCTAGACAATATGATAAGGCAATGGAACAGTATAACAAAACCCTTGAGATGAATCCCGATTATGTTGAAGCAATATTCGCACTAGGGTTAAGCTATTCCCATAATAAAAGGTATGATCAGGCAATTCCTATGTTAAACTCAGCATTGGAACTATCAAATGGAAGATTGATAATCCTCGCAGCATTAGGAAATGCTTATGCAAGAAGTGGAATGATTAAAGAAGCTTTAACAGTTAGGGATAATTTAATCCAACAACAAAAGGAAAAGAGTATATCACCATTTTATTTTGCTTTGATCGATTCACCGTTGGGAAATAATGAGGCTGCTTTGGATTCATTGTACAAATCCTTTGACGAACATTTTGGAATTTTAGTTTATTTAAAAGCCAGTCCGTTTTTTGAAAATTTGAAATCTGAACCAAGATTTACTGAATTATTAAGAATGATTGGCCTGGAAGAGTGATTTGTAAAACTACTATACAGCTAAGACTATTTCAATAGATCAACTGAGACTGATCTTATCTTAAACTGTCTCTCCTTAAATACGATTAATGAATAAATAAGCGTACACCCGAAATTCTTCCATCAAACCCTCCCTGATCAAAAAGTTACATTTTAACCAAAATTCAAGATATTGTTTTACCTGCTGCTATTAAAAAAATCAGGCAAAATATTTGCTTTGAGAAAGCATATCTACAGGAAAACAAAATGAAAACATTTATACAATCTCTAATTATCACTGCTTCAATAGTAATCACTTCATTTGCTCAACCATCAGCATCATTTAATTTTACAACGGCAATTCCTATGGGAGACTTCTCAAATTATTCAAACAATGTTGGTTTTGGAGGCAATCTTGAATTTTTCTTTTTCTCTCCATCGGAAAGAACACCATACGGACTCGGGGTTAACTTAAGTTATATTTCTTACGGTATCCATTTTTTTGTTGACCCGGTATCCGATGAATTGGTTTTGAGTTCCAACAGGGCCAATAATTTTGCCTCTGCACATATTCTTTTTCAGATTGCACCGCACACAGGAACAGTCAGACCTTACTTAGAAACACTATTCGGGGGAAGTTACATCTTTTCAGTAACGGACATCAGTTACGATTATTATACTCCTTCAACTCTTTGGGTTGATGACTGGGCATGGAGTTATGGTGGAGGAGTTGGTATCAAATTTTTTGCGACCGGTAATCCTTTGTTCGATACCGGTTCTACTTATATAGATTTTAAAGTGCGATATCTTTTAAGTACCGAAGTAACTTACCTCGATAGAAATTCTGTGGAATACTACGGCGATGAGGTTTATTACTCATTATCAAAATCAAAAGCAGATATGCTTACAGTTTCCATAGGGTTTTTCTTTTTTTTCTGAAAAGAGACCCCCCAAGTTAAATTATTTCCTCTCATCATTATAAATTTCTTCATTACAAAAATTTGTTATTTATTTGTAACAAATAAACAAAACACTTCGTCTATAAAAACAGATGTTACAATCATCAAAATTTGATTACTTGATTGAGCAGCATAAGAATAAGATCTATAATTATTCGTTGTACATGGTGCATAACCGGATGGATGCTGAAGACATTACACAGGAAGTAATGATACGCATCTGGCAGAATATTAATAAATTTAATTTTTTAGCTGCGCGTGCATGGATAATGAGAACAACGCATAATCTTTGTATTGATTATCTTCGCCGTAATAAAAATCAGTATCAAAGAGAACTTTCAATTGATGATAATTTATCTGAAAGAATTGAAGATAAGAGAAACGCTGTAATGCCGGATCAAGCACTTAATCAAAGTTTGCTGAATAAAAATATTAAGCAAGCTGTAGAGAATTTACAGGAAAGATTAAAAAGCCCGTTTGTGCTTTACGAGTTACAGGGATTTAAGTATAAAGAAATAAGTAAAATTTTGGATGTGCCGTTAAACACTGTTAAGGTAAATATTCTAAGAGCAAGAAAACAATTACAACTGGATTTAAAAATATATGCAAGAGAAGAGCTCAAATAAAATTGATGAAAAGCTGCTGGAAAAAATTATAGCTGTTGCATACAGCGATGCAACCGTGTATGAGAGAATGGTTGTATGGATTAATGCAAGAAGGGAGCCGGAAATTGAAAAGCTGCTGGCTGAATATAAACTTACAGCTAAATCGGTTCATCAACTAGTAGAAACTGAGTTGCCTGAATCAACGTTAAGTTATTTTAAGCAAAGAAATGCCGGAAAACCGCAAAACGATTTCATCGGTTCCATAATCTATTCATTTGCTTCTAAACCTCTGCTTTCTGCAAGCACAGCTGGAATAATTATTCTAACAATTGTTTCTGTTTTACTTTTTTATACTCCGCCACCGGAACAGAAATATACAAAGGCAGAAATTGAACTTGCACAGCAGCAGCTTGGTGAATCACTTGCAATTGTTAATAAGGTATTTCAAAACACTGAAAAAAAAATAGACGTAGAAGTATTATCAAAACACGTAAGTAAACCCCTTAACAAAGGATTAATTTATTTAAACGATTATCTCATTGGAGGATAAAATGAACAAACTAAAAATTATTATAGCAACCGTTGCTTTACTATCCATTAACATATTCTCTCAATCAACTGATGTAACAAAGGAGCCCGGTTATGTTGATTTCGGGGATTTTAGTGCCTTCGAAAATTCAACCAAAGTTACCGAGGTTATTTTAGACGAGGATTTACTTTCAGTACTCGCTACAATGTCCGACGTGGATGATCCAAATATTATGGAAATATTAAACGGGATTAAGCTGGTTAAAGCAAACGTTTATGAAATTAGCGACGAGAACAAGGATCTTTTAAAGAAAAGAATAAATGAAGTTGATTCTAAACTTTCTAACACCAAGTGGAAAAGAATTGTTAAAACAAGAAGCGAAGACGAAATGGCTAATGTATATATTAAGTTAAATAACGATAAAAAAATTATCGGTCTTGCAGTTACCAACTTCGAAAAGGGTGGAGAGGCGGCTTTTGTAAATATTGTTGGCAACATCGATCTTTCAACCATAGGGAAACTTGGGAAAAAATTCGGTATTCCACATCTTGAAGGAGTTAATAGCGATAACGAGAAAAAGAATTGAGGTGTGAAATGAAAATAAAAAGTAAATCCCTAATTATATCTCTCTCGTTATTATTAATCTTTCTCAATGGATGTATCGGTGTTAATAGACAATTTGGTGAAGTAAAAGATAAAATAATGGGTGAACTCGGAAATGATTATAGGACTGAGTTTCAATTTTCCGTTGGATCATCGGCAATTACAATCTCAAGTTGGTTTGTAGATCTCGCAGCAAACGAAGAATATCTTGACGAAATGATGAGAGAAATTTCAAGCGTGCAAGTTGGGGTTTACAACAAAGTAGAGGGTTCTGATGCCAAAGCAAACTTCGGTACACTTCAATCAATCGATGAAGAAATGAACAATAAGGGATGGAAATACATTGTGCGCTCTGTTGAAAGTGATGAGTTAACGGCTATTTATTTAAGTGATGATCCTGGGGAGATACTTAATAAAATGTATGTGATAAATTTAAGTGATGAAGAGCTTGTTATAATTGAAGTAAACGGCGATCTTAAAAAAGTAATCTCCTACGCAATTGAAGGGAGAAAGTTTGATCTAAAAATGTAGAGGTTTTTTAAGGATTATGAAATTATTTTCTGCTGCGTGCAAAATTATTTTTGGTGAATCCAGTTGTACTTAGTGTTTGAGTGAAAAGAGAAAGATGATAAGCACTAAGATACTATGGGCACAGAGTAACGCTTAGTCTTCTTCATAAAGTCTACAACTTTCTTATCTCATTTAGTCTTAAACAATGCTACCCACAGATGTTCTCAAATAAAATTAGGCAAAGCTGCTTGGTATAGGCACTTGCTTATTTTTTCGTTCTCTTTAATTATTTTCCTATATTTTAATCAAAAGACTTACATAACAATAAAATATTAGGCAGGGAATTGCAATCTTAAAAGAAGCAAAAATGCAGTTAACAAAAAAAGAATTATTAGTATTACAAGACTCAGATTTTCTTCTTACAAAAGCAGCTGTGCTTGAAAAGATTACTGAACTGCTTGGGCACACACGGGAAGAATTAAAAAGGTGCGTTGAAAACTCAAACTTCTCTTTTCCTGACGGAACAGGTCTCTTAAATGGAAAGATATCCAAAGGAGAAAACTACAAGAATCTGCCTTATATGGTTCTTGATTATCCCACACTCTTTTCAAAAAATTCTATCTTCGCATATAGGACAATGTTTTGGTGGGGAAATTTCTTTAGCGCAACATTACACTTAGAAGGGATTGCATTAAACTCTTATAGAAACTCCATTACATTAAATTTAGATAAATTATTAAAGAAGGACTTTTACATCGGCGTCGGAGATACTCCCTGGCAATATCACTATGAAGAAGATAATTATTCACTCCTAAACGAAGTACATCGTGATTTCATAACTAACAGCAAATTCCTTAAGTTGAGTAAAAAAATTGAGTTGAAAAAGTGGAATGATGTTCCAGAATTTTCAACAAACTTTTTTGAACTTATGTTATCAATTTTAAAACTTCGTAAATAGTCAGATAGAATACGCAAGCGTTGAGTATAACGCTCTAACTATGCACCATTCTCCCGTTTTGGTTACAAACATTTACTCTGTCGCATTGATGACTATATTTTCGATTGATTACAACTAATTTTAAATAAAAACTAAATAAACTTATTACTATGAAACGAGTCCCGATGAACCTGCCTGTCCGGTAGGCAGGTCGGAACGAGT